>NZ_JBEZWL010000028.1:0-66311 GCF_040648015.1 Streptomyces sp. NPDC029216
ACGGACTGCGGAAGCGGGAGGCGGCGGGCATGAGCGGCATGGGCGGGCGTGAGCACGGGCGCGAGCACGTACGGGTGGCGGTGATCGGGTCCGGGACGACCGGGAGGCGGGTGCCGCCGCCCGGCGCCAGGCGGAGGGTGGATTCGCCGATCCGCAGCAGCGCCCCCGGCGCCAGGGGGACCGCCCGGACCCCCACGGCGGCGCCGTCCAGCGTCGTGCCGTTCGTCGAGCCGAGGTCGGCCACCGCCACGCGCCCGTCCGGCATCACGGTCACCGTGCAGTGCAGCCGCGACACGTCCGGGTCGTCCAGCGGGACATCCGCGTCCGCCGAGCGCCCGATCCGCACCGACCCCGGGTGCAGCAGGTGGACGCCGCCCGCGTCCGGCCCGGCCACCACGTGCAGCTGCGGGGCGCCGAGCCCCTCGTCCCCCAGGGCGTCCGCGTCCGGGGCCGGTACGTGCAGGGTGAGCACCGCTCCGTCCACCAGCGGCGGCTCGCCCAGCACCGTCCGCTGGGGGTCGAGCCGGCGCGACCCGGCGTACAGCACGACCGTGCCACCGGTATCGGGCCCGCCGACGGTCGCCGCGAGCCCGGAGGCCACGGCGGCCAGGGCGGTCCCGGCGGGCGCGGTGACGAGCACGTCACAGCCGGCGGGTGCGGCGGCGGCCTGGTGGCCGCCGCGCGACCCG
Source organism: Streptomyces sp. NPDC029216 (assembly GCF_040648015.1). Taxonomy (NCBI): domain Bacteria; kingdom Bacillati; phylum Actinomycetota; class Actinomycetes; order Kitasatosporales; family Streptomycetaceae; genus Streptomyces; species Streptomyces sp. NPDC029216. Next base: position 690 of record NZ_JBEZWL010000028.1, read on the forward strand.
AGGACGGTCAGCCGGATCTGCATCGCCGTCAGCGGTCCCTTCTGCGCGGAGCGCAGTGCACGGTGCGGGGGCGCCCGGCGGGGGAGCGGCGGGACATGTCTGCCCGGTCAACCCCCCGCCCGGCACGGACGCTTCGTCCGTTCAGGTCTGCCGGAAGGCAGGGCTCCCGTCCCGGCCGTTCCGTACGGGTGCATCCTCGCACCTGTCGCCCGCAACACGCCCGGCACCCGCCAACAAATGATCTTGATAGGCGGTGGCCGCCCCCGCTCACCGCAAGGATCCGGCCACCCGATCGAGCGAATGCCGAGGTAATTCCGGGGAAAAGAGCCTCCGGCATACGCCGCAAAACTCACCCTTCGCACAAATGTGCGGCAACCAACCTCCCTCGGCCCGCGTCCTCCACGGAGACACCCCCTAGAGTTGGGCCGGAAACCCCTCCGGAACCCATCCGGAAACCACCTCGGCGCCAATCAGCCGGAAAACGACAGCAGGGGAGCGCGAGACGTGCGGCCAGTCGGCAGCAAGTACCTGCTCGAGGAGCCGCTCGGACGCGGCGCCACGGGCACCGTCTGGCGTGCCCGCCAGCGGGAGACCGCCGGCGCGGAGGCGGCCGTCGCCGGCCAGCCCGGCGAGACCGTGGCCATCAAGGTCCTCAAGGAGGAGCTGGCCCAGGACGCGGACATCGTCATGCGCTTCCTGCGCGAACGCTCCGTCCTGCTGCGCCTGACGCACCCCAACATCGTCCGCACCCGTGACCTCGTCGTCGAGGGCGACCTCCTCGCCCTCGTCATGGACCTGATCGACGGCCCGGACCTGCACAAGTACATCCGGCAGAACGGCCCCTTCAGCCCCGTCGCCGCCGCCCTGCTGACCGCCCAGATCGCGGACGCGCTCGCCGCCAGCCACGCCGACGGCGTCGTCCACCGCGACCTGAAGCCGGCCAACGTCCTGCTCGACGAGAGCAACGGGCAGATGCGCCCGATGCTCACCGACTTCGGCATCGCCCGCCTCGCCGACTCCCCGGGCCTCACCCGCACCCACGAGTTCGTCGGCACCCCCGCCTACGTCGCCCCCGAGTCCGCCGAGGGCCGCCCGCAGACCTCCGCCGTCGACATCTACGGCGCCGGCATCCTCCTGTACGAGCTCCTCACCGGCCGCCCGCCCTTCGCCGGCGGCACCGCGCTCGAAGTGCTCCACCGCCACCTCAGCGAGGACCCGCAGCGGCCCCCGTCCGTGCCGGAGGCGCTGTGGATCGTCATCGAGCGCTGCCTGCGCAAGGAACCCGACGAGCGCCCGAGCGCCGAGAGCCTGGCCCGCGGCCTGCGCGTGGTCGCCGCCGGCATCCGCGTGCACTCCTCGCCCGACGAGGTCGAGGCCGCGCTCGGCGTCGGCGCGCTGCTCGCCCCCGACCCCTCGCCCGCGCCGGTGCCCGCCGCCGCCCCGCAGCTCCCCGGGAGCAACGCACCGACCCAGGCGACGCCCGTACCGGCCGCGGGGGAGTACGACCAGTACGACCCGAACGCGATGACCAGCGTGCTGCCGCCGGTCGACGGGGCGGACGCCACCAGCGTGCTGCCGCCCGTCGCCGGAGCGCAGGGCGCCGGGGCCCAGGGCGCCCCCGACCCGACCTCCGTGATGCCGCCGGTGCAGCGGCCCGACGCGCCGCACCCCTGGCAGTCGCAGATGCGGGCCGCGCGGGACCGCAACGAGCAGACGCAGATGCACTACCTGGACCCGAGCGAGGACCCGCTGCGCCGCCGCCCGCAGCGCCAGGCCCCGCCGCCCCCGCAGCACCAGCCCCCGCAGCCGCCGCAGTACCGCCCGGCCCCTCCGCCGCAGCAGTACCAGCAGCCGCCCCAGTACGCCCCGCAGCCCCAGCCGTACCAGCAGCCGCAGGCGTACCAGCCTCCGCAGCCCCCGCAGCAGCAGGCGCCGTACCGGCAGCCCCAGCCGCCGGTGCAGCAGCCGCCCGTGCAGCAGCCCCCGCAGCAGCCGCGCCCGCCCCGGCCGCAGCCCCCGCGCGAGCCCCGTCCACCGCGCGAGCCGCGCCCCCGCAGCGCCAACCCGGTCCGCATCCCGGGCCTGGGCTGCCTCAAGGGCTGCCTGGTGCTGGTCCTGCTGCTCTTCGTGGGCGGCTGGCTGATCTGGGAACTGACCCCGCTCCAAGAGTGGGTCGGCACCGGCAAGGGCTGGTGGGACCAGGTCTGGAGCTGGGGCAGCGACGCCATCGACTTCATCGGCTCGATCGGCGACAAGGTGAACGGCGGCGCCGACGGCGGGTCCTGACGACCCGACAGCCGGCGCTGCGGCTCCGGACGGGCCCCAACGGCCCCCCGTAGCGCCGACTTCGTAGATTTGTCGACATCCAGGACGTGATTTCGCCCGCAGAAGTGAAGGTCACCGCGATCCGGAGCGCCGGGCCCCCATTCGGCCGCGTAGCTTTGGGGCGTTACGCCAGCCGCTGAGGGAGCAGTCGTGGCACGGAAGATCGGCAGCCGGTACACCGCCCACCAGATCCTGGGGCGCGGCAGCGCGGGCACGGTGTGGCTGGGCGAGGGGCCGGACGGGCCCGTCGCCGTCAAACTGCTGCGCGAGGACCTCGCCTCCGACCAGGAGCTGGTCGGACGCTTCGTCCAGGAGCGCAGCGCGCTGCTCGGCCTGGAGCACCCGCACATCGTCTCCGTCCGCGACCTGGTCGTGGACGGCAACGACCTCGCCCTCGTCATGGACCTCGTCCGCGGCACGGACCTGCGCACGCGCCTCGACCGCGAGCGGCGGCTGGCCCCCGAGGCGGCCGTGACCATCGTCGCCGACGTCGCGGACGCGCTGGCCGCGGCGCACGCGGCGGGCGTCGTCCACCGGGACGTGAAGCCGGAGAACGTCCTGCTCGACATGCAGGGCCCGCTCGGGCCCGGCGGCGCGCACCCCGCGCTGCTGACCGACTTCGGCGTGGCCAAGCTCATCGACCACCCGCGCCGGGCCCCCGCGCCGGCCGGCGCGCGGGCGACGGCCCAGGCGACCCGGATCATCGGGACCCCGGACTATCTGGCCCCGGAAATAGTGGAGGGCCTGCCCCCGCGGGCCGCCGTCGACATATACGCCCTGGCCACGGTCCTGTACGAGCTCCTGGCCGGGTTCACCCCCTTCGGCGGGGGACACCCCGGCGCGGTGCTGCGCCGGCACGTCACGGAGACCGTCGTCCCGCTGCCGGGGATTCCCGAGGAGCTGTGGCAGCTGATCGTCCAGTGCCTGGCCAAGGCCCCGGCCTCGCGGCTGCGGGCCTCGGAGCTGTCGGTGCGGCTGCGGGAGCTGCTGCCGCTGCTGGCCGGGATGCCGCCGCTGGACGTGGACGAGCCGGACGACGCCGACCCGGCGGAGCCGGAGGCCCCGGCGGCCGCCGCGGAGGAGTCGGCCGCCGCCGATCCGGTACGGAGGCGGGGGGTGGTCCCGCTGGTCCCCGGTTCCGCGACGGACTCCAACCGGGACACGCACACCTCCATGCGGGTGCCGACGCCCGACGAGCTCGCCGGCGGGGCCCTGGGCACCGCCCGCGTCCCGCGCCCCGCCGGCGGCCACCGCCCGGGCTCCGCCCGGCACCGGGCGGAGGCGGTGCGCAAGCGGCGGCTGGTCATCTCGGCGTCGGCGCTGGCGCTGGCCGCGGCGGTCGGGGTGGGCAGCTGGCTCGCCACCGCCGAGGACGACCCGGCCCCCCGCCCTCCGGGCACGAAGCACTCCGCCCCGTCCCGGCCGTAGGGGGCGTCCGGCGGATCATGGCCGGGCCCCCTAGCCGCCGGGCGGGGCCGCGGGGTGGCGCCCCGGCGGACGGCTACGCCGAGACGAGCGCGGGGTGCCAGCGCCGGGCCACCGCCGGGTGGGCCCGGACCCACCCCTTCAGCTCGTTGCGCCCGTACTCCGCGTGCAGCGGGTTCGACGCGTCGTGCGCGACCCCCGGCGCGGACCGCAGGTACTCCCCGGGGACCGTTTCGATCACCGCGTCCAGCCGCGGGTTGTAGAAGAACGGCACCGAGAACCGCTCCACCGCCCCCGGCGGACTGACCACCCGGTGGTCGGTGGCCACCAGGTACCCCTCCGTGGCGATCTCCAGCAGCTCGCCCAGGTTCACCACGAACGCCCCCGGCATCGGCGGGATGTCCACGAAGCCGCCGTCCCGCACGACCTGCAGCCCGCCCACCCCGTCCTGCAGCAGCAGCGTCAGGAAGCCGTAGTCCTTGTGCGCGCCCACCCCCTGGTCCGCGCCCGACGGGGCGGATCCGGGGTAGCGGATCAGCTTCGTGTGCAGGTGCGGCCGGTCCGCGAAGGCCGCGTCGAAGAAGTCCGAGGGGGCTCCGATCGAGGTCAGCAGCTCCCGCAGCAGCCGGTGCGCCACCGCCGCCAGCCGCTCCTGCCACCCGAGCACCGCCTCCCGCAGCTCCGGCAGCGCCGCCGGCCACTGGTTGGGGCCCTCCAGCCACAGGTACGCCGGGTCCTCCGGCCCCAGCTGCGGCGCCGGCCGTTCCGCGCCGACGTCCAGCTGGTCCCGCCAGTCGGAGGCCCCGCCGGTCAGCTCGTGTCCGATGCGGGTGTAGCCCCGGAAGTGCGGGGAGTTCAGATTGCTCACGCTCAGCCGGTCGGCCTCCGGGAGCGCGAAGAAGGCCCTGGTCAGCTCCAGGATGCGGGCGGTCTCGGCCTCGGTTATCCCGTGCCCGGTCAGATAGAGGAACCCGGTGTCGCGGGCGGCGGCGTGCAGCTGCTTGAGGAAGTCGTCCCGCTCGGCGGGGTCGTCGGCCCGGGAGAGGTCGATCACAGCGAGGGAAGGAGAGGAGGAGGGGTGCGCGGACGGCATGACGGCTCCGTTTCGGATGTCACGGGGTCCTGTGCCCCAGAGATGGCGGGGCGGCGGGCAGCGTGGAACGGACCGCCGGCGGGGATGGGGCCGGGCGGGCGTGACCGCGTACAGGACCGAAGTCGGATCGGGGTTGATCAGGCTTGTGCGAGGTCCGGCGGCAGACAGCTCGTGGTGGTGACACGCATGTGATCCACATGGCGGCGCTTCACGAGTAGAACGGTCATACGGTGAGCGTACGCCCGTACCCGCCCTCCCCCGAACCCGTTGATCCGGCCTGACCGGAGATGGCCGTCCGCGGACCGGCTACGCTGGACCCGTGGCAGTCGTCGATGTTTCCGAAGAGCTGAAGTCCCTCTCCTCGACCATGGGGTCGATCGAGGCCGTCCTGGACCTCGACAAGCTGAGGGCAGATATCGCCGTGCTCGAGGAGCAGGCCGCCGCGCCGTCCCTGTGGGACGACCCGGAGGCCGCCCAGAAGATCACGAGCAAGCTTTCGCACCTCCAGGCCGAGGTCCGCAAGACCGAGGCGCTGCGCGGCCGCATCGACGACCTCGCGGTGCTCTTCGAGCTCGCGCAGGAGATGGAGGACGCGGACACCCTCGCCGAGGCGGAGGCCGAGCTGGTGTCCGTCCGCAAGGCGCTGGACGAGATGGAGGTCCGGACCCTGCTCTCCGGCGAGTACGCCGAGCGCGAGGCCCTGGTCAACATCCGCGCCGAGGCCGGCGGCGTCGACGCCTCCGACTTCGCCGAGCGCCTCCAGCGCATGTACCTGCGCTGGGCCGAGCGCCACGGCTACCCGACCGAGATCTACGAGACCTCGTACGCGGAAGAGGCCGGCATCAAGTCGACCACCTTCGTGGTCAAGGCCCCGTACGCGTACGGCACCCTCTCCGTCGAGCAGGGCACCCACCGCCTCGTGCGCATCTCCCCCTTCGACAACCAGGGACGCCGCCAGACCTCCTTCGCGGGCGTCGAGGTGCTCCCGGTCGTCGAGACCAGCGACCACGTCGAGATCGACGAGTCCGAGCTGCGCGTGGACGTGTACCGCGCCTCCGGCCCCGGCGGCCAGGGCGTCAACACGACCGACTCGGCCGTGCGCATCACGCACCTCCCGACCGGCATCGTGGTCTCCTGCCAGAACGAGCGCTCCCAGATCCAGAACAAGGCCAGCGCGATGAACGTGCTCCAGGCCAAGCTGCTGGAGCGGCGCCGCCAGGAGGAGCAGGCCAGGATGGACGCCCTCAAGGACGGCGGCAGCTCCTGGGGCAACCAGATGCGCTCCTACGTCCTGCACCCGTACCAGATGGTCAAGGACCTGCGGACGGAGTTCGAGGTCGGCAACCCGCAGGCCGTCCTCGACGGCGAGATCGACGGCTTCCTGGAGGCCGGCATCCGCTGGCGCAAGCAGCAGGAGCAGCAGACCGCCTAAGCGGTGGCAACAGTGAGGAAGGGCCCGGACACCCATGGTGTCCGGGCCCTTCTCTCTTCGCCTGTGATCGGAACGCGGCGCGGCCTACGCGGTCCGGGCCACCAGCGCCAGCGCGGCCACCAGCACCACCATGAGCGCGATGAGCGCCATCGGATTCAGCCCTGCGAAGGGGCCCTCCTGCTGGAGGCGCTCCCGGTTCGCCCGGCACACCGGGCAGCGGCCCTGGCTGACAGGTGCGGCGCAGTTCGCGCACACGAGCCGGTCATATGTCATGCGCTCCTCCTCTCGTCCCCTCGTGACGCTTAACGGCAAGGGGACCGAGTCCGTTCCCCCTACCACTGTGCCAGCTCCGCCGACATTCGGCGCGGCCCGTCCGGGCAAGAGCGGTCCGGCTCCCCCGCGAGCGGGGGATAAATCAGGCAACTCCGGATGCCGGGTCCCCACTCCGCGCCCGTTCGCGTATGGTCACGCACACCTACTCCCGGCGACCGTGGTGCACCCGTGATCCGATTCGACAACGTCTCCAAGTCCTACCCGAAGCAATCCCGGCCCGCACTCAGAGATGTCTCCCTCGACATCGCCAAGGGCGAGTTCGTCTTCCTGGTCGGCTCCTCCGGCTCCGGCAAGTCCACCTTCCTGCGGCTGGTCCTGCGCGAGGAACGGGCGAGCCACGGGCAGGTGCACGTCCTGGGGAAGGACCTCGCGAAGCTCTCCAACTGGAAGGTCCCGCACATGCGGCGCCAGCTGGGGACCGTCTTCCAGGACTTCCGGCTCCTGCCCAACAAGACGGTGGCCGAGAACGTCGCCTTCGCCCAGGAGGTCATCGGCAAACCGCGCGGTGAGATCCGCAAGGCCGTCCCGCAGGTGCTGGAGCTGGTCGGCCTGGGCGGCAAGGAGGGGCGGATGCCGGGCGAGCTGTCCGGCGGCGAGCAGCAGCGCGTGGCCATCGCCCGCGCCTTCGTCAACCGCCCCGCCCTGCTGATCGCCGACGAGCCGACGGGCAACCTCGACCCGCAGACCTCCGTGGGGATCATGAAGCTGCTGGACCGGATCAACCGGACCGGCACCACCGTCATCATGGCCACGCACGACCAGCAGATCGTGGACCAGATGCGCAAGCGCGTCATCGAACTCGAACAGGGCCGACTCGTACGCGACCAGTCGCGCGGCGTCTACGGCTACCAGCACTGAAAGGTCTCTGAGACGCCATGCGCGCCCAGTTCGTCATGTCGGAGATCGGCGTCGGCCTCCGCCGCAATCTCACCATGACCTTCGCGGTCATCATCTCCGTGGCCCTGTCGCTGGCCCTCTTCGGGGGCTCCCTGCTCATGCGGGACCAGGTCAGCGCCATGAAGGGGTACTGGTACGACAAGGTCAACGTCACCGTCTACCTCTGCACCAAGAACGACGCCCTGGACGCCGCCGCGGGCAACGCCCCGGCGGCGGCCGGCGCACCGGGCGCAGCCGCGGCGCCCGCCGCCGGGAACGGCAAGCCCTGCTCCAAGGGGGCCGTCACGCCCGAGCAGAAGCAGGGCATCGAGCGCGAGCTCAAGAAGATGGACCTCGTCCAGACCGTCATGTACGAGTCCTCGGACGAGGCCTACAAGCACTACAAGGAGCGCTTCGGGCACACCGCCCTGGCCTCGGTCGTCACCCCCGACCAGATGCCGGACTCCTTCCGGGTCAAGCTGAAGAACCCCGAGAAGTACGAGGTCATCACCTCCGCCTTCGCGGGCCGCGACGGGGTCCAGTCGGTGGCCGACCAGTCCACCGAGCTCGACAACCTCTTCGCCCTGCTCGGCACCCTCAACTGGGCCGCCCTCGGCATCATGATGATCATGCTGATCGTGGCGCTGCTGCTGATCGTCAACACCGTGCGCGTCTCGGCGTTCAGCCGTCGGCGGGAGACCGGCATCATGCGGCTGGTCGGCGCCTCCGGCTTCTACATCCAGGTGCCGTTCATCATGGAGGCGGCCGTGGCCGGCCTCATCGGCGCCGGCTTCGCCTGCGCCATGCTCGGCGCCGGCCAGTACTTCGTGATCGACCACGGCATCGGCCTCCGCGACAAGCTCCAGCTGATCAACTTCATCGGCTGGGACGCGGTCCTCACGAAGCTCCCGCTGGTCCTCGTCATCGGCCTGCTGATGCCCTCCCTGGCGGCGTTCGTCGCGTTGCGCAAGTACCTGAAGGTGTGACGAGCGCCCCCTGTCGTCTACGGTCAACCCCGCTTGCGGAAGCGGGGCTTGTCCTAGACTCGGCCGCATGCCGGGTCTGCCCGCTCTCTGTCTCCGGCCCCGTGACCTGCGTCGCGGGGCCTTCTTGACGCTGCTGTTCGCCGTCTCCGTGGGGGCCGCGGCGGCCACCGGGTGCTGGGGCGGGCCCGAGGGCGGGCCGGCCGCCGTCCTCACGAGTGCCGAGGAGCCGGAGGCCGTCCCCGCCCCCGGGACCGCCGACCGGGAGGCCGTCGCGCGGGCCGCCGCCGAGGCCGTCGCCGAGGGCAAGTCCGGCAAGAAGGCCGCCGAGGAGGTGGTCAGCCGCAGCGGCGACCGCTGGGGCGCCGTCTACGACCAGGGCGAGTACGCCGCCTTCGCCGAGGCCCTCGACGGCCGCTGGACCGGCGTCGGGCTCTGGGCCGGGCGGCGCGGCGACGGCCGGATCGAGGTCGACCGGGTCCAGCCCGACAGCCCCGCCGAGCGGGCCGGCCTGCGCGCCGGGGACCGGCTGCTGAGCGTGGACGGCCGGAGCGTCACCGGCCTGGCCGTCGCCGACGTGGTGGCCCGGCTGCGTGGGGAGGCCGGCACCCCGGTGGTCCTGCGCCTGAGCCGGGACGGCGCCGACCTCACCGAGACCGTCCGCCGCGAGGAGCTGCGCGCCGACCCGGTGACCGTACGCCGCCTCGCGGGCGGCATCACCGTGATCAAGGTGGCCTCCTTCACCCGGGGTTCGGGCGAGCGCGTCAGGGAGGCCGTACGGCAGGCCCCGCCCGGCGCCGGGGTGATGCTGGACCTGCGCGGCAACCCGGGCGGGCTGGTCACCGAGGCGGTCACGGCGGCCTCCGCGTTCCTGGACGGCGGGCTCGTGGCGACGTACGACGTACGAGGCTCCGAGCGCGCCCTGTACGCCCCGCCCGGCGGGGACACCGACCGCCCCCTGGTGGCCCTCGTGGACGGCGGCACGATGAGCGCGGCCGAGCTGGTCACCGGCGCCCTCCAGGACCGCGGCCGCGCGGTGACGGTGGGCACCCGCACCTTCGGCAAGGGCTCCGTGCAGATGCCCACCCAGCTCCCGGGCGGGGCGGTGGCGGAGCTGACGGTGGGCACGTACCGCACCCCGGCGGGCCGCAGCCTCGACGGCGGCGGCATCACCCCGGACCTGGCGGCCGGCGAGGGGGCCGAGGAGCGGGCGCGGTCGGTATTGGGTGGCCTCGGGGTGGGGTCGTAGTGCGAAAATGACCGCACTATGGCTAAGGAAAAAGGGCGCAAGCTGATCGCCCAGAACAAGAAGGCGCGGCACGACTACACGATCATCGACACCTACGAGTGCGGCATCGTGCTCACGGGCACCGAGGTCAAGTCCCTGCGCCAGGGCCGGGCCTCGCTGGTGGACGGCTTCGTGTCGGTCGAGAGCCGCGAGGTGTGGATGTACAACGTCCACGTGCCGGAGTACAGCCAGGGCACCTGGACCAACCACAGCGCCCGGCGCAAGCGCAAGCTCCTCATGCACCGCGAGGAGATCGACAAGCTGGAGCGCAAGGCCGACGAGTCGGGTCACACGATCGTGCCCCTGGCCCTGTACTTCAAGGACGGCCGCGCGAAGGTCGAGATCGCGCTGGCGAAGGGCAAGAAGGAGTACGACAAGCGCCAGACCATGCGCGAGAAGCAGGACACGCGCGAGACCCAGCGGACGATCTCGGCGATCCGCCGCAAGCAGCGGGGCACGGTTTAATCTCCTGGCACCCGGTGGTCCACTTCGCGTACGATGGGGACCAGCACCACCCCCCAGGGGGCGGCGCACCTTGAGAAAAAAACATGGGGATGATCGGTTTCGACAGCGGATGTCGATGCAGGGGAAGCGAGCCGAGGAAGCGGCAATGATCTCGCTAACCACATGTCGCAAACAATAATCGCCAACTCCAAGAGCGATAACTCCCGCTTCACCCTCGCTGCCTAATAACAGTGAGCTGAAGCCTCTGTGAGGAGCGTCAGCCCGGAAGTGGTCCCGGTCCGGATCCTGGCGTCAACAAGGGATCTAAACCTCTAGCCCCGGTCACGGGGGCTGGAGGGAAACCAAACAGTGACTGAGCCCGTCGGAGACTTGTCCGTGTGATCTCCGGGGCCGAGAAAAGCGCAGCGGACTGCGCTCGGAGAAGCCCTGCTTCTGCACCGTTGGACGCGGGTTCGATTCCCGCCATCTCCACTCATCCCATGTGGGCGAAGGCCCCGCAGCCGGTTGGCTGCGGGGCCTTCGTCATGTCCGTGGCCCCTCGGCCTACGTTCTTGATCGTTTAGGGTGGCGCGATGTTCGAAGGAAACCTGGTGAGACTGCGCGCGCTGCGCGCCGAAGACGCCGAACACCACCTGCGGTGGCGCAACGACCCGGAGGTGGTGCGTCTGGCCGCGGCCGGTGATCCCCTCTTCGGGCCGGTCACGGCGGAGGCGGTCGCGATCGCGTTCGAGGGGAAGCTGCGGCTGGTGCCGAGGGAGGCGGCCGTGTTCACGGTCGAGGACCTGGAGAGCGGGCGGGTCATCGGCATGGCCGACTACCGCGACCTCGACCCCTACGTCGGGGTGGCCACCCTGGGCATCACGATCGGCGAGCGGGAGTTCTGGGGCCGGGGGCACGGCCGTGACGCGGTGCGGCTGCTGGTGGACCACCTGTTCGGCGCGTACGGGCTGCACCGGCTGGAGCTGGACACCTGGAGCGGCAACGAGCGTGCCGTACGGGCCTTTTCGGGGCTCGGCTTCCGTGAGGAGGGGCGGCTGCGGGCGGCCGTGCTGGTGGCGGGCGAGCGCTACGACCGGGTGCTCTTCGGGATGCTGCGCGAGGAGTGGTCGAAGGCCGTGTGAGCGGTGGACACGGGCGAAGGCCCCGCGGCCTGCCGGCTGCGGGGCCTTCGCCCGTGTCCGGGCCGCCGGACCGCCGCCGGTGCGGGCGGCGGGGCCGGGGACCGTGGTGGGGTCACGAGCAGTACGGGACCTTGTTGAGGTTCAGGGCGTAGCGGGCGGAGATCCAGCCGCGGCCGTCGGCGAGCTTGTACCAGATGGCGTTGTCGTCGACCTGTTCGCCGTTGACCTTGCACTGGAGCACCACGACCGTGTCGGCCGCGATCTTTCCGGTCTTCGCGTAGCCCGTGCCGGGGCCGGAGCGGATGCCGAGGCCCTTGCCGGAGGTGACGATGCGGGCCTTCGGGCCGCCCTTGTGGTCGCCCTTGTCGCCCTTGCCGTGGTGATCGCCCTTGCCGTGGTGGTCACCCTTGCCGTGGTGGTCACCCTTGCCGTGGTGGTCCTTGCCGTCGTGGTCCTTGCCGCCGTGGTGGCTGCCGCACTTGCAGTCGCCGGGCTTGCCCTGGTCGCCCTTGTCGCCCTTGGGTCCCTGCGAGCCGGCCGGGCCGCGGTCGCCCTTCGGGCCCTGCTCGCCCGGGTAGCCCCTCGGGCCGCGGGGGCCTTCGGGGCCCTGGTCGCCCTTGTCGCCCTTGGGGCCCTGGGGGCCGCCGGCCGGGCCGGTGTCGCCCCTGTCGCCCTTGTCGCCCTTGGGGCCCTGCGGTCCCTGCGGGCCGGCCGGGCCCGGCCTGCCCTGCGGGCCCTGGGGGCCTGTCTGGCCGCGCTCGCCGGTGTCGCCCTTGTCGCCCTTCTCGCCCTTGGGGCCCGGGCGGCCGGGCTTGCCGTGGTGGCCGGGCCTGCCCTCGTGGCCGTCGTGGCCGTCGTGTCCGGGCGGGCCGTCGTCGCCCTTCGGGCCCCGCACCGGGGTGGCGACGGCGAACAGGGCCGGGGCGTCCTCGCCGTCGGACCATTCGCCGCCGTCCAGGGTGGTGCCCTCGGGGGCGTTCGCGTCCACCTTGAGGGAAACCGCCAGCCGCGTCTGGGTGTTCGCCGGGAAGGCGAAGCCGGCGCGGGTCCCGGCGTTGCAGGTCAGCAGGCGCGCGTCCTTCGAGCGGCTGCACGAGCCGCCCGCCCGCTGGCCGTTCCAGTAGAAGCGGGCCTCCGGGAACGTGGTCCGCTCCGGGGCGGTGATCCGGAAGGTGTTGCTGTGCGCGGCGTCGGCCCCGTTCAGGGCCGCGATGACGACGCGGCCCGTCTTCCCGGGGGCGATGGAGGGGACGTACGGCTGGGAGAAGCGGATGTGCGAGGAGTCCGCCAGGGCCGGCACGGCCGGCGTCAGGCAGGACGCGGTGACGGCTGCGACGATCAGGGCCGAGGAGACGGAACGCGAAGCAGGCAAGGGGAGTTCCTCCGCGAAGGGAAGGGTTTGGGAGAAAGCCTCCCCAGTTATGGCGGATTGCGGCGAGGAAGGGTGCGACCCACGCGGTGACGTCACCCGGCAGCCGGATGAAATCCCGATCAACGACCGGGCCGTGGAGTCGCCGATCCGATAAGCAGTGCGGCCAGAGCGGCGGCCGCCGGGAGGAGGTACGCCGTCCCGGTGCCGAAGCGGTCGACGGCGAGACCCGCCGTGGCGGAACCGGCCGCGATGCCCGCGAGGATCGCGGTCACGGCCAGGGTCATGCCCTCGTTGAGGCGGCCCTCCGGGGTCCGGGACTGGACCAGGCCCATCGCGGTCACCATCACCGGCGCCGTGGACATGCCCGCCAGCAGCAGGGCCGCCGCCAGCGGTACGAGGGAGCCGGTGGCCGCCGCCGCCCAGGGCAGGGCCATCGCCCCGGCCAGCGCCAGCAGGCAGGTCCGCAGACCGAGCGGCCGCCTGGCCCCGTACAGCAGCCCGGCCACGCAGGAGCCGGCCGCCTGGAGCGCGAGGACCGGGCCGGACGCGCCGCCCAGGCCCAGGGCGGAGAGGTGGGCGACCGAGGTGACCTCCATCGAGCCGAAGACCAGGCCGGTGGCGAGGAACAGGCCGAGCAGGGGCGCCAGGGCGCGCAGCGGCGAGCGGCCCCCTCCGGCCCGCGGCGCCCCGCCGGGCGGGGGCTCGGTGGCGCGGTGCGCGGTGAACACCAGCATGCCGGTCAGCAGCAGCACCGCCCCCGTGAGGGTGCCGGCCTCCGGGAAGACGGCGGTGCACAGGAAGGCGGCGAGGACCGGGCCGAGCATGTAGCACAGCTCGTCGGCGGCCTGTTCGAAGGACATCGCGGTGTGGTGCGCGGACCGGGGGAGCAGGTGCGTCCAGCGGGCCCGGGACATGCCGCCGATGTTGGGGGTGGTGGCGGTGGCCGCGTAGGAGGCGAACAGGGTCCAGGCCGGGGCCTGCGTACGGACGCACAGGACGAGGGAGAGCGAGCCGAGGACGGCGATCACGGTGGCCGGTACGGCGATACGGGCCTGCCCGTACCGGTCGACGAGGCGGGCCGTCCACGGGGCGACGACGGCGGTGGCGGCCATGCCGGTCGCAGTGACCGCACCGGCGAGGGCGTACGAGCCGCGCTGGCCGGCGATCATCATGACCGCGCTGATCCCGAACATGCCCATGGGGAGCCGGGCGAGCAGGTTCCCGGCGGTGAACCCGCGCGCCCCCGGGACGGCGAACAGGCGGGCGTACGGGCCCAGGAGGCGGGCGGCGGCGGAACGCCGGACGGGGGCCGGGGCTCCGGCGGGAGCCGGGGAGGCGGCGGGAGCCGGGACCGCCGGGCCGGTCCGGGCGCGGCGGCGGGCGGGGTCGGTAGCGGCGGCAGGGGCGGGCGAGGCCAGGACCAGGGTGGTGCCCGTCACGGCCATGAGCGGGGTCTCTTGCGGCATGCCCCGAGCCTGCGCCCCGGCCCCGGCGGCGGTCCAACACCTGTTCCGGGGCCATTCACGCCCTCCCGTTGTTAATCTTCCCGGGTGACCTCCCCCGACGTGGACCCCCGGCTGCTGCGCGGCTTCCTCGCCGTCGCCGAAGAGCTGCACTTCACCCGAGCCGCCGCCCGCCTCTACGTGGCCCAGCAGGCCCTCAGCCGCGACGTCCGCCGCCTCGAACAGACCCTGGGCGCCACCCTGTTCACCCGCACCACCCGGGCCGTCGAGCTCACCGCCGACGGCGCACGCCTGCTGCCCCACGCCCGCGAGGTGCTCCGCGCCCACGAGGAACTCGCCGCCGCCTTCGCCGGCCCGCCACCCGCCCTCCTCGTCGACCTCAACACCGACGGCCCCACCACCGCCCGCCTCGTCCTGGAACGGGCCCGCGAACTCGCCCCCGGCCACGAGCTGATGGCCCGGTTCGAGAGCGGCCTCACCCACGCCGCCGCCGAGATCGCCGCCGGGCGGCTCGACGTCTCCTTCGGCTACTTCGACGGCCTGGACCCCGCCCTGCGGTCCCGGCTCGCCCACCGGCCCGTGCGCCACGAACCCCTCGCCGTGCTCCTGCCCGAGGACCACCCGCTGGCCGCGCTGGAATCCGTACCGCTCGACGCGCTCGCCGGGGAGAGCGTCTACGCCGGCGCCGGGAACCCGCGCACCCTGGAGTGGACCGGCCTGGCCCGCGAGCTGTTCGCCGGGCGGGGCATCGCCGTGGCCCCGCCCGCGCCGGTGGCCATCGGCAAGGAGGAGTTCGTGCGGGTGATGGCCAAGACCCGCAACCCCGTCCTGGTCACCGTCGTCTTCGCCGACATCCCCGGCTGCGTCAAACGCCCCCTCGTGGACCCCGTACCGCTCTCCCCGCTGTCCATGGTCTGGCGCGCGGGCCTGCGCCACCCCGGCCTGGACGCCCTCGCCCGGGCCGCCGCCGAACTCCAGGACGCCCACCGCTGGCTGGAAGTCCCCCCGGCCGGCTGGCTCCCCGCCGCGCTCACACCCGGCGCGCACGGCGGGTGAGAGCAAGGTTTCCCCCCGGTCATCCGGCGGGGACCGGGGCCGAAACGCGCCGTTCCTAGCGTCGTCACCACGGACCCGACAGCTGTGGAGGCGTGAGATGAACGGAAGCCGGCCGCAAGGCCGCCGGGGCGGCCGCTGGATCGAGCACTGGGACCCCGAGGACGAGACCTTCTGGCGGGAGACCGGCGAGAAGACCGCCCGCCGCAACCTCCTCTACTCCGTCCTCTCCGAGCACATCGGCTTCTCCATCTGGTCCCTGTGGTCCGTGATGGTGCTCTTCATGGGACCCGCGTACGGGATCGACCCGGCCGGGAAGTTCTTCCTGATCGCCACCGCCACCACCGTCGGCGGCCTCGTCCGCGTCCCCTACACCTTCGCCGTCGCCCGCTTCGGCGGCCGCAACTGGACCGTCGCCAGCGCCCTGCTGCTGCTCGCGCCGACCGTCGCCGCGCTGGTCGTCATGGACCCCGGCACCTCGTACGGGACCTTCCTGGCCGTGGCCGCGCTGACCGGGGTGGGCGGCGGCAACTTCGCCTCCTCCATGACCAACATCAACGCCTTCTTCCCCCTGCGGAAGAAGGGCTGGGCCCTCGGCCTCAACGCCGGCGGCGGCAACATCGGCGTCCCGGTGGTGCAGCTCGCCGCCCTCCTCGTCATCGGCACCGCCGGAGCCGGACACCCCCGGCTGCTGCTCGCCGCCTACCTCCCGCTGATCGTGGCCGCCGCCGCGCTGGCCCTCGTCCGCATGGACAACCTGGCCCCCGTCCGCAACGACGCGGGCGCCGCACGGGAAGCCGTCCGCGAGCCGCACACCTGGATCATGGCCCTGCTGTACGTCGGCTGCTTCGGCTCCTTCATCGGCTACAGCTTCGCCTTCGGACTGGTCCTGCAGACCCAGTTCGGACGCACCCCGCTCCAGGCCGCCTCCCTCACCTTCATCGGACCGCTGCTCGGCTCGCTGGTCCGGCCCGTGGGCGGGGCGCTCGCCGACCGGTTCGGCGGGGCCCGGATCACCCTCGGCGCCTTCGTGGCGATGGCCGCGGCCACCGGCGTGGTCGTGCTGGCCTCCGTACGGGAATCCCTGCCGGTGTTCCTCGTCGGCTTCGTCGCCCTGTTCGCGCTCAGCGGGCTCGGCAACGGCTCCACCTACAAGATGATCCCCGGCATCTTCCAGGCCAAGGCGCTGGCCCGCGGCCTCGGCGACGAGGAGGCCGCCGCGCAGGGGCGGCGGCTGTCCGGCGCCGCCATGGGTCTGATCGGCGCGGTGGGCGCGCTCGGCGGCCTCGGCATCAACCTGGCCTTCCGCGAGGCCTTCACGGCCTCCGGGACCGGAACGGCCGCCTTCGTCGCCTTCCTCGGCTTCTACGCGGTGTGCTGCGCGGTCACCTGGGCGGTATACCTTCGCCGGCCGGCCCCGGCGCCCGCCGGCCCGGAAGGCGCCGGGACGGAGACGAAGCCGCAGCTCACCTCCGTGTAGGGGGGGTTAACGGTCCGGAAATACGGTGGAACCGAGCCTGACACGGCGGGTTGGCAGGCTCGGTCCCCGCGACGACGACGACGTCGGGCAGGCTGGTGGCGGACGCACCGGGTAACAGCCGCACCGGGTAACAGACGTACTGGGCAAGGCAGGTCACACGATGGACGACGCTACGCACGGCCCCCTCGCGGGGTTCACCGTCGGAGTCACCGCCGCGCGCCGCGCGGACGAGCTGATCGCCCTGCTGCGCCGGCGCGGCGCGGCCGTCGTGCACGCGCCCGCGCTGCGGATCGTGCCGCTCGCCGACGACGGCGAGCTGATGGCCGCCACCAAGGAGCTCGTCGACAACCCGCCGGACGCCGTCGTCGCCACCACCGCCATCGGCTTCCGCGGCTGGATCGAGGCCGCCGACGGCTGGGGCATCGGCGAACGGCTGCTGGAGCGGCTGCGCGCCACCGAACTGCTGGCCCGCGGGCCGAAGGTCAAGGGCGCCGTACGGGCCGCCGGGCTGGTGGAGGCCTGGTCCCCGCAGTCCGAGTCCCTGGCCGAGGTACTGGACCGGCTGCTGGCCGGGCCGCTCGCCGGACGGCGCATCGCGCTCCAGCTGCACGGGGAGCCCCTGCCCGGGTTCGTCGAGGCGCTGCGCGACGGCGGGGCCGAGGTGGTGCCGGTGCCGGTGTACCGGTGGATGCCGCCCGAGGACCTCGCACCGCTGGACCGGATGCTCGACGCGCTGGCCGTCGGGGCGCTGGACGCCGTCACCTTCACCTCCGCGCCCGCCGCGGCCTCCCTGCTCTCCCGGGCCGCGGAGCGGGGGCTGCGCGAGGCCGTGCTGGAGGCGCTGCGGGGGCCGGTGCTCGCGGCCTGCGTGGGGCCCGTGACGGCGCTGCCGCTGCAGGCCGAGGCGGTGGCGACCGTCCAGCCGGAGCGGTTCCGCCTCGGGCCGCTGGTGCAGCTGCTCTGCCAGGAACTCCCCGGCCGGGCGCGGGTGCTGCCCGTCGCGGGGCACCGGCTGGAGATCCGGGGGCACGCGGCGGTAGTCGACGACCGGCTGCGCCCGGTGCCGCCGGCCGGTATGGCCCTGCTGGGGGCACTGGCCCGGCGGCCCGGCTGGGTGGTGTCCCGGGCCGACCTGCTGAGCGCGCTGCCGGGGGCGGGGCGCGACGAGCACGCCGTCGAGACGGCGATGGCCCGGCTGCGGGCCGCCCTGGGGGCGCCGAACCTGATCCAGACGGTGGTCAAGCGGGGCTACCGGCTGTCGCTGGACCCGGGGGAGGGCGAGGGCTGGAACGGGGCGGGGGCCATCCGTTAGCGTGCCCGAATGATCATCAACGGGGTGGAGATGAGGGGCCTGGCCGTCGACGACGCCGCCGGGCTGGCCGACGTACTGACGCGCAACCGGGCGTACTTGGCGCCCTACGAGCCCTCGCGGCCCGAGGCGTTCTACACCGAGGCGGGCCAGCGGGCCCGCATCGAGGGCATGCTCGACGAGCGGGACGGGGGCCGGCTGGTCCCGTACGTGCTGGTGGAGGCGGCCGGCGGCGCGGTCGTCGGCGCGATGAACCTGGGCAGCATCGCGTACGGGCCGCTGTGCAGCGGGGGCGTCGGCTACTGGGTCGACCGGGAGTGGCACGGCAAGGGGCTGGCCACCGCCGCGCTGGAGGAGGTCTGCCGGGCCGCCCGCGACGAGCTCGGACTGCACCGGATCGAGGCCCAGACCCTCGTCGACAACACCGCGTCCATGCGGGTCCTGGCCAAGGCGGGGTTCACCGAGATCGGCCTCGCCCCCCGCTACCTCCACATCAACGGCGCCTGGCGCGACCACCGCCTCTTCCAGCGCGTGCTCCACGACGACCCACCGACCGCGTAGCCCCCCGCGCGGGGGCTTCCGCTTCGAGGACGGCGACGGCACTCTGGGGAGGCGTCCCACGGCGACCGAGGCGGTGACGGGCATGTGGTTCGACTCCGGGCGGGTCTGTCTGGACCTGCTGGCCACGGGGTTCGGGGGGTCTGGGGGGTCTGGCGGGCCCGGTGGGCCTGGTGACTCCGGTGGTGCCGGTGGGTCCCGCGGGTCTGGCGGGTCCGGCGAGGTCATTCGTGACGGTGACGAGCTGCGCCTGTGGCTGGTCGGCGCCGGACTGGTTCCCGACCGGACCCCGCTCGGCCGGCTCGGGCCCGACTGGGTGGAGGCCTTCCGCCGCCTGCGCCGCGACGTGGACCGCCTCGTACGGGCCGCACTGGCCGGCGCCGCCCCGGACGAGGACG
This sequence comes from Streptomyces sp. NPDC029216, assembly GCF_040648015.1. Lineage (NCBI taxonomy): Bacteria > Bacillati > Actinomycetota > Actinomycetes > Kitasatosporales > Streptomycetaceae > Streptomyces > Streptomyces sp. NPDC029216. Next base: position 19,664 of record NZ_JBEZWL010000028.1, read on the forward strand.
CCCTGGCCCGGGTCAACGCCGCCGCCGCGGGACCACCGCCGGGGGTGTGCGCGGTACGGGACCAGGAGGGGCACCTGGTGCGGGAGCTGTGCGGCGGCGTCGAATGCGCGGGCCTGCTGGCCACCGTGGCCCGGGACGCCGTGGAACTCCTCACCGACCCCGGCGAACTGGCCCTCCTGCGCACCTGCGGCGGCGACGGCTGCGCCCGCCTCTACCTGGACACCTCCCGGGGCCACCGCCGCCGCTGGTGCTCAAGCGAGGTCTGCGGCAACAGGGAGCGGGTGGCCCGGCACCGGAGGCGGGTGCGGGCGGGGGCATAGGGGCTTTACGAGGGCACGTGGGGCGGCCCTTCATCCCCCGCGACCCACCGGGGGCGGGCCGGTGGCTGCCCACCCGCCACCCGGGGCCTGAGCGCGACCGACTGACACAGTGCGGCGGGACCGGGGCCGCGGAACCCGACCGGGGCGGAACACCCCAGCGGACCGGAACCGGGGGATTGCCTGGGCGGCATCCTCATCTGCCGAGGACCCCGGCCCCAGACGGGCCGCAGTCGCCAAGACGTGGGCAGCGCGTAGCGATCTGCCGCGCCTGCCGGGTCCGGGGAACCTTCCTGTCGTCCTGTGGTGCGGGTATCAGCCCAAGGCGGCCGTCGGACGCCGCGAAAAGAGGAGCGCGTAGCGATCCGGGGCGCCTGGGTGCTCCGCAGGACGATCTCGTCGTCTTTTGGTGCGGGTAGGTGCGCCCCGGCACGGAATCCGCTGGATGTCGGCCCGGATGCCCGGCGGGCCGGGCCCCGACCGCCCGCCTGATCGCTGAGTGAGCCGCTCCTCTGACTGTCGACCGTGCCGTTCTTTTGGGGGTTTCCCGGCAGTCTTCGGCTTTTCGTGGCGGGACGGTCTGTCAAGGGTCGCCGAAGGCGATCGCGCAGCGACGCGACGAAGGAGCGCCCTTGACAGGCCGGCCCGACGCGGAAGGACGATGAGACTGACGGGAAACCCCCAACCCTTCTCTGAGACCGTCCCGCCGGGACACGGTCGTCCCCCGGGCCCGGCCCGGCTGACCGGTGCGGGTCGGCGGGGTTTGCCGCCGTCGGCCCGCCGCACTGGGCAGGCGCCGCCCCGCGGGGGCACCGGCCGGCGGGTGGGCAGCCACCGGCCGCGCCCGGCCCCCCGAGGGGGAAAAAGTCCCGCCCCCCGTGCCGACGTAAAGCACACGCCCACCCCGTCCCCACCCCCGCAACCCCGCCCGACCAGGGCGGTCCGTCCCGGCGCGCGGACCTGGCGTGCGGAGTGGGGGCTGATTCGCGTACGGTTGACGGTCGCCCACGCACGTCAGAAGGGGGCCTTGGTGGCCGCGCAGAATGCCGCTGTCGACAGCACGGCGGATTCCGTCCGCGATCGGGAGATCGCGGTCGAGCAGACGCATCTCGATCAGGTGTACCGACGCCTTGAGGAGAAGATCCACGAGGCCGAGTTCCTCATGAACGACGCCGCCAAGCGCGGCCAGGTCGGTACGCCCGGCGCGCTCGCAGAGCGGGACGCGCAGGTGTTCCGGGCCGGGATCCACCTCAACCGGCTGAACAACGAGTTCGAGGACTTCCTCTTCGGGCGCATCGACCTCGTCCTGGGGAAGGACGGGGAGCGCGGACCCGACGGGGCGTACACCTCCGTCGAGCCCGCCGACGACGCGATCCGGCCGGACCTCACCGCCGACATCGCCGAGACCCTGCACATCGGGCGCATCGGCGTACTCGACACCGACTACTCGCCCCTCGTCATCGACTGGCGCGCCCCCGCGGCCGCGCCGTTCTACCGGTCGACCCCCAAGGACCCCGGCCGGGTCGTCCGCCGCCGGGTGATCCGCTCCAAGGGCCGCAAGGTGCTCGGCGTCGAGGACGACCTGATGCGTCCCGAGATCACCGCCAGCCTCGACGGCCGGGAGCTGCCCGCCATCGGTGACGGCGCGCTGATGGCCGCCCTCGGGCGGGCCCGGACGCACACGATGCGGGACATCGTCTCGTCCATCCAGGCCGAGCAGGACCTGGTCATCCGCGCTCCCGCCGCCTCGGTCGCCGAGGTCGCGGGCGGGCCGGGCACGGGCAAGACCGCCGTCGCCCTGCACCGGGCCGCCTACCTCCTCTACCAGGACCGCCGCCGCTACTCCGGCGGCATCCTGATCGTCTCGCCGACCCCGCTGCTGGTGGCCTACACCGAGGGCGTGCTGCCCTCGCTCGGCGAGGAGGGCCAGGTCGCCATCCGGGCGCTGGGCTCCCTCGTCGACGGCGCCGAGGCGACCACCTACGACGACCCGGCGGTGGCCCGCATCAAGGGCTCCTCGCGCATGCTGAAGGTGCTCCGCAAGGCGGTGCGCGGCGCGCTGGAGCTGGGCGACGCCCCGGAGCGGCTGCGCGTGGTGGCCTTCGGCCGCCGCGTCGAGCTGGAGGCCCCGGAGCTGAACCGGATCCGGCAGGGCATCCTGGGCGCCAACACGCCGGTGAACCTGCTGCGCCCGCGCGCCCGCAAGCTGCTCCTGGACGCCCTGTACGCGAAGACGGGCGCGAACGGCCGGCACAGCGACCCGGAGCTGGCCGCCGAGCTGCGCAGCGCCTTCGACGAGGACATCTCCACGGAGGACGACTTCCTCCGCTTCCTGAACGCCTGGTGGCCGGAGCTCACCCCGCGCCGGGTGCTGGCCGCGATGGCCGACGAGCGGCGCCTGGGCCGCTGGTCGCGCCGGGACCTGAACCCGCGCGAGACCCGCCAGCTGGCGCGTTCGCTGCGCCGGGTCGGCCCGGACGGCTCCGGTCCGTTGTCGGTGCACGACGTGGCGCTGCTGGACGAGCTCCACCAGCTGCTCGGCGCGCCGGCGCGGCCGAAGCGCAAGCGGGAGATGGATCCGCTGGACCAGCTCAGCGGGCTGGAGGAGCTGATGCCGACCCGGGAGGAGACCACCTGGGAGCGGGCCGAGCGGATCGCGGCGGAGCGGACCGAGTACACGCACGTGATCGTGGACGAGGCCCAGGACCTGACGCCGATGCAGTGGCGGATGGTGGGCCGGCGGGGCCGTACGGGCACCTGGACGGTGGTGGGCGACCCGGCGCAGTCCTCCTGGACGGACCCGGAGGAGGCGGCGGCCGCCCGTGACGAGGCGCTGGGCTCCCGGCCGCGCCGGCGGTTCACGCTGACGGTGAACTACCGCAACCCGGCGGAGGTCGCGGAGGTGGCCTCGCGGGTGCTGAAGCTGGCGATGCCGGGGATGGAGCCGCCGACGGCGGTGCGTTCGACGGGCCTGGAGCCGCGCTTCACGACCGCCGGGGACGACCTCGGGGCGGCGGTGCGGGAGGAGACCCTGCGGCTGCTGGGCCAGGTGGACGGCACGGTGGGCGTTGTCGTGGCCATGGACCGGCGTGCGGAGGCGGCGGGCTGGCTCGCCGACCTGGGCGAGCGGGCGGTGGCTCTGGGCAGCCTGGAGGCGAAGGGCCTGGAGTACGACGCCACGGTGGTGGTCTCCCCGGCGGAGATCGCGGAGGAGTCCGCGGCGGGTCTGCGGGTGCTGTACGTGGCGCTGACGCGTGCCACGCAGCAGCTGACGGTGGTCTCGGCGGAGGCCGACCGGCCGGACGGGAACGGGGTGCCGGAGCTGCTGCGGCCGTGACCGGGGCGGCGCGGCCGATCGGCCCGCGGCCAGGAGCGTGACGGTGGTGTCCAACTCGCGGGAGGGGGAGTCGCTTCCGGCGATCCTTTGTTAGCCTGGGTACGACACCGGCTCGATCCAAGCCCCCGGGCCCAACCTTCGTCGCTTAGAGCGACCACTTGCCGCGAGGCGAGCATGGCGGGTCGGTGTCTTAGTCGGAACACCAGGTCCGCGCCCTCCATCCGTGGAGGGCGCGGACCTGTTTTGTGTGCACCCACCATTCCACCACCCCGAGTTATCTCGTATGGTGGAAGTGTTCTTCCAGAGTTTGTAGCTGGTTACCTTGTACCGGCTGGTAGGTGGGACGATCGGACAACAGGTCCTGCCCGCGCGGGACCCTGCGTGTACAGAAGAACCAGGGACAGAAGAGGAACACGGCCATGGCAACGGCGCCCAGCGTCTCGTATTCGATGACGGTCCGCCTGGAAGTGCCCGCGAGCGGAACCGCGGTCTCCCAGCTCACCACCGCCGTGGAGTCTTCGGGAGGCTCGGTCACCGGCCTCGACGTGACCGCCTCCGGGCACGAGAAGCTCCGTATCGACGTCACCATCGCCGCCACCTCCACCGCCCACGCCGACGAGATCGTCGAGAAGCTGCGCGGCATCGAGGGCGTCAGCCTCGGGAAGGTCTCCGACCGCACCTTCCTGATGCACCTCGGCGGCAAGATCGAGATGTCGTCCAAGCACCCCATCCGCAACCGTGACGACCTCTCGATGATCTACACCCCGGGCGTCGCCCGCGTGTGCACGGCCATCGCCGAGAACCCCGAGGACGCGCGCCGTCTGACCATCAAGCGCAACTCCGTCGCAGTCGTGACCGACGGCTCCGCCGTCCTGGGCCTGGGCAACATCGGCCCGATGGCCGCGCTGCCGGTCATGGAGGGCAAGGCGGCGCTGTTCAAGCGCTTCGCGGGCATCGACGCGTGGCCGATCTGCCTGGACACCCAGGACTCCGATGAAATCGTGGCCATCGTCAAGGCCATCGCGCCGGGCTTCGCCGGAATCAACCTGGAGGACATCTCGGCGCCCCGCTGCTTCGAGATCGAGGCCCGGCTGCGCGAGGCCCTCGACATCCCCGTCTTCCACGACGACCAGCACGGCACCGCCATCGTCGTCCTCGCCGCCCTCACCAACGCACTGCGCGTCGTGGGCAAGGAAGTTGAGGACGTCAAGGTCGTCATGTCGGGCGCCGGAGCCGCCGGTACGGCCATCCTCAAGCTGCTCCTCGCCGCCGGCGTGAAGAACGCCGTCAGCGCCGACATCCACGGCGTCGTGCACGCCGGCCGCCCCGACCTGGTCGACGCCGCGCCGGACTCCCCGCTGCGCTGGATCGCCGACAACACCAACCCCGAGGGCTACACCGGCACCCTCAAGGAGGCCGTGGCCGGCGCCGACGTCTTCATCGGCGTCTCCGCCCCGAACGTGCTCTCCGGCGAGGACGTCGCCACCATGGCCGAGGGTGCCATCGTGTTCGCGCTCGCGAACCCGGACCCGGAGGTCGACCCGGCCGTCGCCCGCCAGACCGCCGCCGTCGTGGCCACCGGCCGCTCGGACTTCCCGAACCAGATCAACAACGTGCTGGTCTTCCCGGGCGTCTTCCGCGGCCTCCTGGACGCCCAGTCCCGGACCGTGAACACCGACATGATGCTGGCCGCCGCCACCGCCCTCGCCGACGTCGTCGGCCGCGACGAGCTGAACGCGAACTACATCATCCCGTCCGTCTTCAACGACAAGGTCGCGGGCGCCGTCGCCGGCGCCGTGCGCAAGGCGGCGCAGGCCGGTGCCGAGAAGGGCGCTGTGACGGGGCCCACGGTCTGATCCCGGCGCGTCGCGGGATGCGGGCCCGCCGGGGCGCCTCTAGGGTTGCGGGGATGCCCGCGCAGCGCGTGGTCCGCATCAGCGTCGGAGCCTCGGGTGCGACGGAGCGTCACCGCGGCGTGACTGTGGCGCTTTTCGTGTGACCCTGGCGGGTGCCGGATTGGCTTTCCCGCCGCTGGTGGGGGCAGGATGCGTAACCGGGCGAGAGGGTCTGACGTTCAGACCCGGGTCCGGGGACTGTCCGAGGGCCCTGGCAGCATCGGCTTCGATCTCACGCCTCTAAGGCAAGTTGAACACGGGAGTACAACATGAACCGCAGTGAGCTGGTGGCCGCTCTGTCCGAGCGCGCCGAGGTGACCCGCAAGGACGCCGACGCCGTTCTGGCCGCGCTCGCCGAGACCGTCGGGGAGATTGTCGCCAAGGGCGACGAGAAGGTCACCATCCCCGGCTTCCTGACCTTCGAGCGCACCCACCGTGCCGCTCGCACCGCGCGCAACCCGCAGACCGGCGACCCCATCCAGATCCCGGCCGGCTACAGCGTGAAGGTCTCCGCGGGCTCCAAGCTCAAGGAAGCCGCCAAGGGCAAGTAGTACCGCCCTTGTGCCGAGGGCCGCGCAGGCCCTCGGGACGGCAGTAGTACGTAGAACGGCCGAGGGCGGCCACCCCGTGGGGGTGGCCGCCCTCAGGCCTTGTCCGGGCCTTCCAGGCCCTCCCAGAGGCCTTGTACGCCCTGGGAGGGGGAAGTTCCGGACCGTCAGGCCAGGTCGCCGTTCGGCAGTTCGACCTTCGCGCCCAGCTCGACGAGCTTCTCCATGAAGTTCTCGTAGCCGCGGTTGATCAGGTCGATGCCGTGGACGCGCGAGGTGCCCTCGGCCGCCAGCGCCGCGATCAGGTACGAGAACCCGCCGCGCAGGTCGGGGATGACCAGGTCGGCGCCCTGCAGTTTGGTGGGGCCGGAGACGACCGCCGAGTGCAGGAAGTTGCGCTGGCCGAAGCGGCAGGCGCTGCCGCCCAGGCACTCGCGGTACAGCTGGATGTGAGCACCCATCTGATTCAGCGCCGAGGTGAAGCCGAGGCGGGACTCGTAGACCGTCTCGTGGACGATCGACAGGCCCGAGGCCTGCGTCAGGGCCACGACCAGCGGCTGCTGCCAGTCGGTCTGGAAGCCGGGGTGCACGTCCGTCTCCAGCGCGATGGCGTTGAGCGGGCCGCCCGGGTGCCAGAAGCGGATGCCCTCGTCGTCGATCTCGAAGGCGCCGCCGACCTTCCGGAAGGTGTTCAGGAAGGTCATCATCGAGCGCTGCTGCGCCCCGCGGACGTAGATGTTGCCGCCGGTCGCCAGGGCCGCGGAGGCCCACGACGCCGCCTCCAGGCGGTCCGGGAGCGCCTGGTGGTTGTAGCCGCTCAGGCGGTCGACACCGGTGATCCGGATGGTCCGGTCGGTGTCCATCGAGATGATCGCGCCCATCTTCTGCAGCACGCAGATGAGGTCCTCGATCTCGGGCTCGACGGCGGCGTTGCTGAGCTCGGTCACGCCCTCGGCCAGGACGGCCGTCAGCAGGACCTGCTCGGTGGAGCCGACCGACGGGTAGGGCAGGCGGATCTTGCATCCGCGAAGGCGCTGCGGGGCCTCCAGGTACTGGCCGCCCTCGCGCTTCTCGATGGTCGCGCCGAACTGGCGGAGCACGTCGAAGTGGAAGTCGATCGGCCGGCCGCCGATGTCGCAGCCGCCCAGGCCCGGGATGAAGGCGTGGCCGAGGCGGTGCAGCAGCGGGCCGCAGAAGAGGATCGGGATCCGGGAGGAGCCCGCGTGCGCGTCGATGTCGGCGACGTTCGCGCTCTCGACGTGGGTGGGGTCGAGGATCAGCTCGCCCGGCTCCTCGCCGGGGCGCACGGTCACACCGTGCAGCTGCAGGAGACCGCGCACGACCCGCACGTCACGGATGTCGGGAACATTGCGCAGCCGGCTCGGCTCGCTGCCGAGCAGGGCGGCCACCATGGCCTTCGGCACGAGGTTCTTCGCACCGCGGACACGGATCTCGCCCTCGAGCGGGGTTCCGCCGTGGACAAGCAGGACATCGTTGCCGGTCATGGATCTCGCGTTCCGGAGTGGATGGGCAGGGGACCAGACGTAAGGGTAAGGGCCACCACCCCCATGTTTGTATGGGTGACGGGGCCGTAGGACTGTCATGAATTCGGCTCACCACGTACGGTGTCCGCCAAGTAGCGGAGCGTTGCGTTCCGGCGTTGGGGGCGGTGCGCGCTCCCGTCTGCAGCCGTGCGCCCTGAGCTGCGCGTGATCCGATCCCGCCGCCCGCTCCCCCCGGAGGGCGATTGTGCGAGATCATGTGCCCATGACCGAGGTGTCCTCCCTCACAGGGCGGCTGCTCGTGGCCACCCCCGCCCTCGCGGATCCGAACTTCGACCGCGCGGTGGTACTGCTGCTCGACCACGACGAGCAGGGCTCCCTCGGTGTGGTCCTCAACAGGCCCACCCCGGTGGACGTCCGCGACATCCTGCTGCCGTGGGCCCCGCTGGCCGGCGACCCGGGCGTGGTGTTCCAGGGCGGCCCGGTCGCCCTCGACTCGGCCCTGGGGGTCGCGGTGATCCCGGGCGAGGAGGGCCCCCTCGGCTGGCGCCGGGTGCACGGGGCCATCGGCCTGGTCGACCTGGAGGCCCCGCCGGAACTGCTCGCCGCCGCCCTCGGGGGCCTGCGCATCTTCGCGGGGTACTCCGGCTGGGGGCCCGGCCAGCTGGAGGACGAGCTCGGCGACGGCGCCTGGTACGTCGTGGACTCCGAACCCGGCGACGTCTCCTTCCCCGACCCCGAACGGCTGTGGCGGGCGGTGCTGCGCCGCCAGCGCAGCGAGCTCGCGATGGTGGCCACCTATCTGGACGACCCGTCGCTGAACTGACCCGGGCGGGGGCCAGTACCCTGGGATTCATGAGCACTCTCGAGCCCGATCGCGGCACTGGTACGGGGACCCTCGTAGAGCCGACGCCGGTGGTGTCCCACGGCGACGGCGACCACGAGCGCTTCGCCCACTACGTCCAGAAGGACAAGATCATGGCGAGCGCCCTCGACGGGACCCCCGTCGTCGCGCTCTGCGGCAAGGTCTGGGTGCCGGGCCGCGACCCGAAGAAGTACCCCGTCTGCCCGATGTGCAAGGAGATCTACGACTCCATGGGCGCCGGCGGCGACAAGGACAAGGGCGGCAAGGACAGCTGACGCGGTCCGCGGGGACGGCCGAGGCGGTCCCCAGTGACGGCTGACGCGGTCTCCAGGGACGGCTGGGGCGGTCCGGATTTCCGCCGACGAGGCCCCCGGGGGCGTGCGCCCGCGCGCACCCCGGGGGCCTTTCGTCTGCCCGGATCCATGGGGACGGACCTTTCGTCTCCCGGGCCTTTGCCGGGCCCGGCGGCGGGGCTAGGGTCGCGCGAAAGCGCTCTGCTGTCCTGCCGTGAGGGGCTGACGCATGGACCTGATCCCCGTACCCCGGGTCGCCGTTCCCGACGAGGAGGGCCGCCGCTACGTCTTCGGCCCGGAGCCGGTGCTCGACGCGGGGCCGGGCGCCGAGGGCGTCGCGCGCTGGCTGCGCCGCGAGCTCGGCGCTGCCACCGGGTGGGGGCTGCCGCCGGCCGGGGCGGGCGCGCGGGGCGACGTACGGCTGCGGGTGGAGCCGGCCGCCGTCGAGGGGCTCGGGCCGGAGTCGTACCGGCTGGAGGTCGGCGCCGACGGCGTCGAGCTGACCGGCGGGGACGCGGCCGGGCTGTTCTGGGGCGCCCAGACGCTGCGTCAGCTGCTCGGCCCCGAGGCCTACCGGCGCGCGCCGCTGCGGCCCGGGCGGACCTGGGACCTGCCGTACGCCCGCATCGCCGACCAACCCCGCTTCGGCTGGCGCGGGATGATGCTGGACGTGGCCCGGCACTTCATGCCCAAGGACGGGGTGCTGCGCTACATCGACCTGCTCGCCGCGCACAAGCTGAACGTGCTGCACCTGCACCTGACGGACGACCAGGGCTGGCGCATCGAGATCCGGCGCCACCCCGAGCTCACCCGGACCGGCTCCTGGCGGGCCCGCAGCCGGTGGGGCCACCGGGCGTCCCCGCTGTGGAACGAGACGCCGCACGGCGGCTTCTACACCCAGGACGACATCCGCGAGATCGTCGCGTACGCGGCGGAGCGGCACGTGCGGGTCGTCCCCGAGATCGACGTCCCCGGGCATTCGCAGGCGGCCATCGCCGCGTACCCAGAGCTGGGGAACACCGACGTGGCCGACACCGCCGCCCTGGGCGTGTGGGACGACTGGGGCATCAGCGAGAACGTGCTCGCGCCGACCGAGGAGGTACTGCGCTTCTACGAAGGGGTATTCGAGGAGGTGCTGGAACTCTTCCCGCCCGAGGTCTCGCCCTTCGTGCACGTCGGCGGCGACGAGTGCCCCAAGGCCCAGTGGCGGGCCTCGGCGACGGCGCAGGCGCGGATCCGGGAGCTGGGCGTGGACGGGGAGGACGGCCTCCAGTCCTGGTTCATCGGGCACTTCGGCCGCTGGCTCGCCGACCGGGGCCGCCGGCTCATCGGCTGGGACGAGATCCTGGAGGGCGGGCTCGCGGACGGCGCGGCGGTGTCCTCCTGGCGCGGCTACGCCGGCGGGATCGCCGCCGCCGAGGCCGGGCACGACGTGGTGATGTGCCCCGAGCAGCAGGTGTACCTGGACCACCGTCAGGCGGACGGCCCCGACGAGCCGATGCCCATCGGGTACGTGCGTTCGCTGGAGGACGTCTACCGGTTCGAGCCGGTGCCGCCGAAGCTGTCGCCGGAGGCCGCCGCGCACGTGCTGGGCGCGCAGGCCAACGTGTGGACCGAGGTGATGGAGCACCAGGGGCGCGTCGACTACCAGGTGTTCCCCAGGCTGGCCGCCTTCGCGGAGGTGGTGTGGTCGTGGATGCCGGAACCGGAATCCCGGGACTGGGCCGGCTTCGAGGAGCGGACGCGGTCGCACCGGGCGCGCCTGGACGCCCTCGGGGTCGACTACCGGCCACCGGAGGGGCCGCTGCCGTGGCAGCGGCGGCCGGGGGTGCGGGGGCGTCCGATCGAGGGCGCGCCTCCGATCGTGTGACCCGGGAGCGCGCGGATCGGCGCGGACACCCGTCCGCCCGGCGGCGTCCTCGACGACCGGAAGCGGAACTCTTCGGGAACCTTTGGAACTGTCTCTCGAATAAGGTTTATTCGGGGGAAAACGGACGTTCGGGTGGGTGGGGTGCGAGGGCGTGCGGACGGGGTCCGGGGGAGGTCCGCGGGTGGTCCGCGGGATCCGGCGGGGCCCGGACCCGGGGGGTCCGGCGGGGTGGAAGGGGGCGTGAAGGGCGGGCGCACGGGAGGTGTCCCGGCCGCCGCGCCGCCGGGCTCCGGGCGGGGCGCGGCGCCGGTACGCGGGAGACCCTCGCGCCGGGTGGTCCCGAAGATGTGCCAGAGTTGCCACGTCCCGGCGGTGAGCACGTACCGTACGGCGGACAGGCGTGAGCGCCAGGACCGGGACATCGGGAAGGGGCAGCTGGGTTGACCACGCACGCACCGCACACACCGCATTCGGCTCAGGGGCCGCACACCCCGCATTCGGCGCCGGGGCAGGCGGCGCAGTCCGTGATGCTGCCGGCCTCGCTCGACGAGGCCGTCGCGGCGCTCGCCGCCATGCCCGCGGCCGTCCCGGTGGCCGGCGGCACCGACCTCATGGCCGCCGTCAACGTTGGGCTGCTGCGGCCCGCCGCGCTGGTGGGCCTCGGGCGGATCAGCGAGATCCGCGGCTGGCAGTACCAGGACGGGCACGCGCTGCTCGGCGCCGGACTGACGCACGCCCGGATGGGGCGGCCGGATTTCGCCGCTCTGATCCCGGCCCTGGCCGCGGCCGCCCGTGCGGCCGGCCCGCCGCAGATCCGCAACGCCGGCACCCTCGGCGGCAACATCGTGACGGCCGCGCCGACCGGTGACGCGCTGCCCGTGCTGGCCGCGCTGGAGGCGGTGCTGGTCATCGTCGGCCCGGGCGGCTCGCAGCGCGAGATCCCCGTCTCCCACCTGCTCGCCGGGCGGGACATGCTCCGGCAGGGCGAGCTGATCGGCTTCGTGCGGGTGCCGCTGCTGCACGCGCCGCAGGTGTTCCTGAAGGCCACGGGGCGCACGGGGCCGGGGCGTGCGGTGGCCTCCGTGGGGCTCGTGCTGGATCCCGCGCGCCGGGGCGTGCGGTGCGCGATCGGCGCGGTGGCCCCGATGCCGCTGCGGCCGCTGGAGGCCGAGCAGTGGGTGGCCTCGCTGATCGACTGGGACGGGGACCGCAGCCTGGCCCCGGAGGCGCTGGAGGCCTTCGGGGAGTACGTCGCGGCGGCCTGCGTACCCGACCAGGGGGAGCAGGTCTCCGCCGGAGTACTGCATCTGCGGCGGACCGTCGCCGTGCTGGCGCGCAGGGCCCTGGGGAGGGCGCTGACCTCATGAGTGAGAACGAGAACGTGAGCGGAACGACCGGGGACACGGGGAACACGGGGAACGTCGGCGCCCAGGGCGCCGGGGGGCAGGCGCCGGCCGGCTGGGGCTGGGAGCCGGTGCCGCAGGGGGGCGACTACGACTCGGACGCCACGGCCTTCGTGCAGCTCCCGCAGGAGATGCTGGACGCGCTCGACACCGGGGAGCCCCTCGCGGCGCCCGGGCACGGCTTCGTGCCGCCTCCGATGATCATGCCGCTGGGTTCGGCCGGCAGTACGGACCCCAGCGCCACCGGGACCTGGACGATGCCGGTCCAGTGGCCCGAGGCGGGCGGGGCGCCCGCGCAGGCCCCCGCGGCCGACGCGGCGCCGGCCCGCGGGCCGATCCCGGCGTCCATCCCGCTGCCGGCGTCGGTGGCGGCCGCCTTCGCGGCGGCGGAGCCGGATGCGCACGCCGAGTTCCACGGGGGCGCGCAGCCCGACGGCACGCACGCGGCCGCGCACGCGGGTTCCCATCTGTCCTCCCACGCGGGCGCCCACGGGGCCGCGCAGCACGTGGACCAGTACGGGGACGGGCACGCCGACCTGCACGCGGGCGCGCATGCGGAGGCGCATGCCGGCCTGCACCGCGGCGCGCACTCCGATCCGCACGGTGTTGCCGAGCAGGATTCGGGGGCGACGGCCGAGTGGCAGTTCCCGGACGCGCTGCACCGCGACGAGGAGCCCGCGACGACCGGGCACTGGACGATGCCGGCCGACCTGACGGGCGGCGGTGTTGGTGTCGGGGTCGGTGTCGGTGTTGGTGGTGTCGGTGGTGGCGGGGAGCCGGTCGCGCTGGACGCCGGCTGGGGCCAGGCCCCGGCGACGCTGCCGGGCGGGGCCGCGGCCCCCTGGGCGGCGGCCGAGGTGCCGGGCGTACCGGGTGTGCCGGGTGCGGAGCCCGAGGGGCCGCTGAGCTCCGGCGTGCTGCCGGGCGGCGGTGCCCCGGGGGCGCAGGGAGCCGGGGCCGGGGCGCCGGGGCGCGGTCCGAGGGTGCTGGGCGGTCCCGGTGTCGGGACCCCGCTGCCGGAGGGCTACCCCGGGGCCGGGCCGGAGCCCGAGAACGTACTGGAGGCCGCCCCGGACATCGAGGCCTCCCACGGCCACGGCCCGGCGCAGCCCCCGGCCGGGGACGAGCGGCCGCGCCCGGCGGAGGCCGAGGGCGCCGGAGCCGACGCCGCGCCCGGGGAGGGGTCCGCCCCCGCCCCGGTGCCGGGTGAGGCACAGGGGCCCGGCTTCGCTGAGGCGCCCGACGCCCCCGCCGAAGCGGAGGCCGCGCCCGCGCCGGGTGAGGACACCGCCGACGGCGCTGTGACACCACCGGCCGGGCACGACACCGGGGAGTTCCCGCTCGGGGAGGCGGCGTACGAGGAAGAGCTCCTTCCCGCCGTCGCCCATCACGAGCACCCGTCGGCGTCGTACGTCCTGCGCGTCAACGGCGCCGACCGGCCCGTCACCGGCGCCTGGATCGGCGAGTCCCTGCTCTACGTGCTGCGCGAGCGGCTCGGCCTGGCCGGTGCCAAGGACGGCTGCTCGCAGGGCGAGTGCGGGGCCTGCGCGGTGCAGGTCGACGGGCGGCTCGTCGCCTCCTGCCTGGTCCCGGCGGCGACGGCGGCCGGGTCCGAGGTGCGGACCGTGGAGGGCCTCGCGACGAACGGGGAACTCTCGGACGTGCAGCAGGCGTTGTGCAGGTCGGGCGGGGTGCAGTGCGGGTTCTGCGTTCCGGGCATGGCCATGACCATCCATGACCTGCTGGAGGGCAACCACGCCCCCAGCGACCTGGAGACCCGGCAGGCCCTGTGCGGCAACCTGTGCCGCTGCTCCGGCTACAAGGGGGTCATCGAGGCGGTCCGCGAGGTCATCGCGGAGCGCGAGTCCGCCGCGGCGCAGGCGCCGGAGGCACCGGCGCAGCCCCTCATCCCGCACCAGGCGCAGCCCGGAGAGGGCGGCGTGCACGGGACGGCGCACGGCTTCGAAGCGGCGGCCCCGGGCCCGAACGGGACCTTCGGCGGCAACGGCTTCGACGCCGCCGGCGCGTTCGACGCGGCGGTGCCGGGCCCGAACGGCACCCTCGGCGGCAACGGCTTCGACCCTGCGGCCGGCTTCGACCCCGGGGCACCCGGCCCGAACGGGACCCTGGGCGGCAACGGCTTCGACGCCGGTGCGGCCGGTCCGGGCGGGACCCTGGGCGGCAACGGCTTCGACCCGGTCCACGGGGCCGACGCGCTCCACGGGGCCGCAGGCTTCGACCCGTTCGGCACGGCCGGCGGGGCGGCCCCCGCCGCACACGGCTTCGACGGGTTCGGCGGAACCGGCGGAACGGCCCCCGGCACGCACGGGTTCGACGGGACCAACGGGACCGGATTCGACGGAATCCACCACAACGGAGGCATGGCGTGAGCGGGCAGGACGCGGCCACGGCGACGACCACGACCACCACCATGACCATGGCGACGCTCAACGTCGGCGCCGACGGAGACGGTGACGGCGGCAACGGCGACCAGCAGCGCCCCGCGCGCGGCATCGGAGCCTCCGTCCCGGCGGCGGACACCCGCGCCAAGACCGAGGGCACCTACCCCTACGCCGCCGACCTGTGGGCCGAGGGCCTGCTGTGGGCCGCCGTGCTGCGCTCCCCGCACGCCCACGCCCGCATCCGCTCCATCGACACGTCGGCCGCCGCCGAGATGCCCGGCGTGCGCGCCGTCATCACCCACGCCGACGTCCCCGGCTCCACCACCCACGGCCGCCGCATCGCCGACCGGCCCGTCTTCGCCCACGACGTCGTACGCCACCACGGCGAGCCCATCGCCGCCGTCGCCGCCGACCACCCCGACACGGCCCGCCTCGCGGCCGCCGCCATCGCCGTCGAATACGAGCTCCTCGACGCCGTCACCGACCCCGAGCACTCCTTCGGCGCCGCCCCGATCCACCCGGACGGCAACCTGATCCGGCACATCCCGCTGCGCTACGGCGACCCGGAGGCCACGGGCGAGGTCGTCGTCGAGGGCCTCTACCGCATCGGCCGCCAGGACCCCGCCCCGATCGGCGCCGAGGCCGGCCTCGCCGTGCCCCGCCCCGACGGCGGCGTCGAGATCTACACCGCCTCCACCGACCCGCACACCGACCGCGACCTCGCCGCCGCCTGCTTCGGCCTCGACCCGGACCGCGTCCGCGTCGTCGTCACCGGCGTCCCGGGCGCGACCGCCGACCGCGAGGACCCCGCCTTCCAGCTCCCGCTCGGCCTCCTCGCCCTGCGCACCGGCTGCCCGGTCAAGCTGGCCGCCACCCGCGAGGAGTCCTTCCTCGGCCACGCCCACCGCCACCCGACCCTGCTGCGCTACCGCCACCACGCGGACGCCGAGGGCCGGCTGGTCAAGGTCGAGGCGCAGATCCTGATGGACGCCGGCGCCTACGCCGACGCCTCCGCCGAGTCCCTCGCGGCGGCCGTGGCCTTCGCCTGCGGCCCGTACGTCGTCCCGCACGCCTTCGTCGAGGGCTGGGCGGTCCGCACGAACAACCCCCCCTCCGGCCACGTCCGGGGCGAGGGCGCGATGCAGGTCTGCGCGGCCTACGAGGGCCAGATGGACAAACTCGCGGCCGCCCTCGGCATCGACGGCGCGGAACTGCGCCTGCGCAACGTCCTCGCCACCGGCGACCTCCTGCCCACCGGCCAGACCGTCACCTGCCCGGCCCCGGTGGCCGAACTCCTGCGCGCGGTCCGTGACTTCCCGCTCCCCTCCCTCCCGAAGGACACGCCGGAGGAGGACTGGCTGCTGCCCGGCGGCCCCGAGGGCGCGGGCGAGCCGGGAGCGGTGCGGCGCGGGGTCGGCTACGGCGTGGGCATGGTCCACATGCTCGGCGCGGAGGGCACCGACGAGGTGTCCACCGCCACCGTGAAGGTGGTGGGCGGCACCGCCACCGTCATCTGCGCGGCCGTCGACACCGGCCAGGGCTTCGCGACCCTCGCACGGCAGATCGTCCAGGAGGTCCTGGGCATCGACGAGGTGGCCACGGCCCCCGTCGACACGGACCAGCCGCCCGCGGGCCCCTCCGCCCACGGCCGGCACACCTGGGTCTCGGGCGGCGCCGTCGAGCGGGCCGCGAAGATGGTCCGCACGCAGCTCCTGCAGCCGATGGCCCACAAACTGGGCATGTCGACGGAACTCCTGCAGATCCAGGACGGCCGGATCACGTCGTACGACGGGGCCTTCTCCATGTCGGTCGCGGAGGCCATAGAGGGCAAGGAGCTCTGGGCCACGGCCCAGTGCCGCCCGCACCCGACGGAGCCGCTGGACGAGCACGGCCAGGGCGACGCCTTCGTAGGCCTGGCCTTCTGCGCGATCCGCGCCGTGGTCGACGTCGACATCGAGCTCGGCACGGTCCGGGTGGTGGAGCTCGCCGTCGCCCAGGACGTCGGCCGCATCCTCAACCCGCGCCAGCTGGAGGCCCGTATCGAGGCGGGCGTCACCCAGGGCGTGGGCGCGGCCCTCACGGAGAACCTCCGCTCGGTCGCCGGCCTGGTCCGCCACCCCGACCTGACGGGCTACGCCCTGCCGACGTCCCTGGACGCCCCGGCGGTGCGGATCGTCCGGCTGGTGGAGGAACGGGACGTGGTGGCGCCGTTCGGGGCGAAGGCGGCGAGCGCGGTCCCGGTGGTGACGACGCCTGCGGCGGTGGCCTCGGCGGTGCGGGCGGCGACGGGGCGGCCGGTGAACAGGATCCCGATCCGGCCATCGGCGGCGGTGGCGGCACCCAACTCGTAGCCGGACGCCTCGCATTGCTGTCGGAGCCGGTCGTTAGAGTGAGGTGAGACGCGGTACGGGGAGTGGGGGAGGGCATCGTGGCAGTGGACAACGCTCCGGGGTTGCTGGGCGGCTTGAACGTGGCCGGGAGCCTGGCGGACGCGGTGGCGCGCCAGGCGAAGGCGCTCGAAGTCGAGTACGAGTCGCTGACGGACTGCAAGAACCGGGTCGACGCCCTGCTGAAGACCCTGGACGGCTCGGAGGCGGACGCCCGCCGCCTGTCCCACGGCACCCTCCCCGCCGGCACCCTCGGCACGGGCTTCGCGGAGGCGGACGCCCTGTTCAAGGCGTACGACACGGTCCACAGCGAGCTCCAGAAGCTGTCGGCGGGCCTGGCGGGGCAGATCGAGGCACTGGGCATCGCCGTCCTCACGGCCGGCAAGGGCTACGGGGGCGTGGACGAGGAGACGCAGGCGCGGATGCGGGCCCTGATCCGGCGCTCGAAGGAGGAGTACGTCCCGGACCGGGACCCCCTCCAGCAGCAGAAGGAGGCGCAGAAGCGCCAGGAGTCCTCCGCCCCCACTCCCTCCCCGACCCCGACCCCGAGCACGTCGAAGGGCACGATCTGATGGCGACGAACTTCGACGGCTACTCGCACGAACAGCTGCTCGCGATGATCGCCTCCCTCAACCCGGAGACGGTCAAGACCCGCGCCACGCAGCTGCAGAACGCGGCCAAGGCGCTCAACGAGATCGGCGACAGCCTCAAGAGGCACCAGGTGAAGGGCTGGGAGGGCGAGGCGGCACACGCCTTCCAGGACTGGGTGAGCCGCGCGGGCAGCGCGACGCTGACGCTGGCCAAGTTCAGCGAGGCGGGCGGCACGTGGATGGAGCACGCCGCGCAGACGATGGTGGAGGTCAAGGCCAACACCCCGAAGTACGACACGTCGGCGGCGGAAAACCTGGAGGCGTCCCGCAAGTACCACAACGACCCGGACGCCCAGCAGGTGGGCCAGACGGCCCACGCCAAACTGACGGCCGACCACCAACTGGCAGTCCAGCAACTGACGAAGCTGGCCCAGTCGTACGACGCGTCGGCCACGCAAATGGGCCGGGCGGAGGTACCTACGTTTCCGCCGCCGTCGCCGATCTTTGAGCCGACCAATTACGGCGGCGAGCTTGCCCGAGAGCGTCCGGGAGGCCCTGCCGGGGCAGGGGGCGGTGCATCCGGAGGCCAGTCGTACATCCCGTCCAGTGTCCCGTCGAGCGAGTCCGGGTCGGCTCCTGGCCACCGTCCTTTGCTGGACGGTACGGCTCCTTTGGCGACAGTGCCGACACTGCCGATGCCAGACCACCGTGTGGATGTGGATCTCGACCATGTAGGCACGCTTCCTGATAGGGCTGCGCCTCCTGCCCCTGGGCTGCCTGACGCACCCGGTCCTACTGTCCCTAGCGGCGGTTGGAACCATCCCAATGGGCCGGTACCACCTGTGGCACTCCCGCCAGTCAGCGGACCACCGGTGCCGGGGGGCGGCCCTTCGCCCGTGACGCGGCCTTCCGTTGGTATCGGCGGTAAATTTGGTGGCATTCCGATTCCGCCGCCGCGCGACACTGGGATCGTCGGCGGCCGACCAATTTCCACGGGGGGACCAGGCGCGGGCATCCCGCGCGGCACAGTCATCGGCGCGGAAGGCCCACATGCAGGTGGTGGCCGCGCGATGCCGGGCATGATGGGCGGCGGTTTGGGTGCTCCGCACGGTGGCCCCGGCACACCTGCGACTGGCCGACGACTGGCTATGGAGCCGGGCGGTGTCGTCGGTGGCCGTCAGGCTGCGGCTGGCGGCCAGTCATTCACCCAGGGCGGTAGTGGCCTCGTGCGCGGTGGACCGGGCGTCGGAGCAGTGGGCCATGGTGGCGCCGCCGTGGCTCCGAGTAGGCGGCATGGAAGCCAGGGGGGCGACCGCCCTGACTACTTGGCCGAGGACGAAGAGACCTGGCAAGGCAACCGACGTGTTGTGCCCCCAGTGATCGACTGATTGGAACGGACGTTGTACGGGAAGCGCATGCGGAAGCCGGCCTCAGCCCTGGTTGGTCTGCTGCTGACTGGGGTCGCAGCGACCCCAGCGCATGCGCAGACCATCCGAGAGCAACAGTGGCATCTCGACGCCATGAAGGCCGACGATATCTGGAAGCTCAGCACCGGTAAGGGAGTTACAGTCGCGGTCATCGATACGGGCGTAAGCCACATCCCGGAACTCGAAGGTCAAGTACTGCCGGGAAAGGTGTTTCCCGCAGGAGACGCCGGGGGGGATGCGCGCGACGACTACGACGGTCACGGAACTAGCATGGCCGCGATCATCGCTGGTACTGGCAAGCATCCTAGTGGGGATGGCGCTTATGGTCTTGCGCCTGGCGCCAAGATCCTCCCGATCAGAGTGCCGAACCTGCTGGAAGGGGCTGCTACTCCGTCTTGGGTGGATGCCATCCGATACGCGGCTGACTCGGAAGCCCGAGTTATCAACATTTCGCAAGGCAGAGCAGGTACGCCAAAGGACGATGGGGCACGTGCTGAAGCGGTGAAATATGCGCTAGCAAAAGGAAAGTTGATCTTTGCTGCTGTTGGAAATGAGGGGGAGACCCTTAATAGGATCAACTACCCGGCTGCTACGCCTGGAGTGGTTGGTGTTTCCGCGGTGAGCTCCAGCGGAGAGGCGACGAAGGAGTCCGAGCGGGGCCCACAGGTTGACCTTTCCGCCCCCGGCGATGACATCGTCACGGCATGCACGGGAAAGACGGGGCTCTGCACCAGCCACGGAACCAGCGACGCCACAGCCCTAACCTCCGCCTCCGCCGCCCTCCTATGGTCCGCTCACCCCACCTGGACCAACAACCAGATCCTCCGCGTCCTCCTCAACACCGCCGGCAAGCCCGTGGACGGCGTCGAGCGGAACGACTACATCGGCTACGGCGTCGTGCGCCCCCGCGTCGCGCTGCCCACCCCCGGTGACCCCGGGCCGGCGGACGTGTACCCGCTCCCGGATCTCGCGGCGGCGGCGGCAGCCAAGGACGCTCCCGTTCCCTCGACCGGGGGAAAGATCACCCCGTCGCAGGCGCCGCAGGCCGTCCCTGCGGTAGACAAGGACGACAGCGGCACCTGGCGCTGGCTCGCCCTCGGACTCGGGGCGTGCGTCCTCATCGGCGGGGCCGTCACCGCGGTCGTCGTACGCCGGGCCAGGCGTTGACCTGAACTGACACGGGAGTGGAGCGCACGCGATGTCCTTCGACCAGGAATGGGCCGCCGCACGCGCCACCGCCACCGCCACAGCGCCGACGCACCTCGACCACACCCCCGGCGGAGCCACCGGCGGAGCCGACCTCGCCCTCAACCAGGACCACATCGGCGCCATCGGCAGCGAAGCGCACACGCTCCACTCCCGCCTCCAGACCGACGCCAAGCACGCCGCCACCGCTTCCGCCGAGGCGGCCGCCGCCCTCGCCAAGGAGGGCTTCGCCAGCGGTGGCGCCCTCGCCAAGGCGAACGCCCGCTGGGAGACCCAGGTCAAGACCCTCGTCGCCGCCTGCGCCCAGATCTCCAACGGGCTCAACTACTCCCTCTCCTCCCACGCCAGGGAAGAGCGGCAGCTCTACGCCGAGTTCACCTCCTCCAAGATCGACGAGTACCTCAAGTAGCGGGTAAGCGCGCGGCCGTGCTGACGTACCAGAACGTCCTGAACGCCCCGGTCGGCCGGCTCGCCACCGCCGTCCGCGACTGGCGGGCGACGGCCGCCAAGCTGGAGGAGCTGGCCGAGGCTGCCCGCAACGGCATGAAGGCCAAGTCCGACAAGGCCGAGTGGAGCGGGGTCACGGCGGGCGTGGCGCGGCCGTTCGTCGACAAGACGGCCAAGGAGTTCGAGGACGCCGCCCAGGAGGCCCAGGGCATCCACCAGGCCCTCTCCCAGGGCCACGACGTCTTCACGTCCTCCCGCGAGCGGCTGAGGAAGATCGCCGAGGAGGAGGCTCCCGCAGCCGGCTTCCGGGTCGACGCCCACGGGAAGGTCGAGGCGTTACCCCTCGCCACCGAGGCGGACCGCGAAGCCGCCCGGCACGACCCCGACTACCAGGAGTCCCTCCGCGTCAACCGCCCGCTGTGGCAGGCGAAGGTGGACGCCGTCGTCGACGCCTGCGACGACGTCGACCGGTCCCTCGCCCGTCTCCTCGACGCCAACGTGGCCGAGGACCACGACTTCAGCGCCCCGAAGTACGCGGGCCTCACTGCCGAGCAGGCGGGCCGCGCGACCGGTCTCGCGCGCAAGGGGCGGAACCTCTCGCACGCCGAGCTGGCGGAGCTCAACGAGCTGCTGGCCGACAACGCCAAGGTGCCGGAGTTCTCCACCGCCTTCTACGGGAACCTGGGCCCCAAGGGCGCGCTCCAGTTCTTCGGCACCATGTCGACCGACACGTACGCGTACGGGAAGCTCGACGAGCAGCGGCTGAAGGACGTCCAGGAGCTCCAGAGGAACCTGGGCCTCAACCTGGCCACCGCCACCCGCTCCAGCACCGAGCCGCACCTGCCCGACGGCTACGCGGCGGAGCTGCGCAGGCTGGGCACCCAGCAGATCCCCCTGGCCCGCTACGACCAGAACCCGCCGTACGGGTACCAGCTGCTCGGCGGGATCATGCGCTACGGGAACTACGACCCCAAGTTCCTGGTCCCGATCGCCGAGCACGCGACGCAGATCCACGCCAGGAACCCGGACTTCTTCGGCCAGTCCCGGCAGCTCAACGGCTACGGCAAGAACATGCTCAACCCGTCGGGCGTCAACGGCGCGGGCTACGACCCGGTGGTGAGCTTCCTGGAGGCCCTGGGGCACAGCCCGGAGGCGTCGGCGCAGTTCTTCGACCCCGAGCGCGAGCCCTCGCCACCCGTTTACAACCAGGACGGCACGGTCAGGGAGGGGAAGCTCGAACTGGGCAAGGACGCCAAGGGTAAGCCCATCACCAGCTACCTCGACTTCTTCGCCAACGAGAAGTACCACTCCACCATCGACATGGAGGGCATGAACCCGGACGACCTGAAGAAGGCCCAGAGGTACATGCCCGACGCCCTGGGGCACGCCCTGGAGGCTGCCACCCTCGGACACGCGTGGGACGCCCCCAAGCCGGAGCTCCACCGGACCGAGGCAGGGGCTCACGTCATGGAGGCAGTGACGCAGAAGTACGGTGGCGATGCCGGGCTACTGAAGCACCAGGAGTTCCTCGCGGACAGCCTGGGTCATATGACCGCTGGCTACATCGACGACGTCAACCGTGCGCTCGATGGGAACGAGGATCTGAGCGTCTTCGCACAGCGCGACGGTGACAAGCAGGCGCATGCGAAATTCGAGCGCGACCCTGCCCGTGACCTGCTCGCCGCCCTCGGGCAGCACCCCGACGCCTACGCCACCGTGTCCACCGCTGAACGCGTCTACTCCGCGAGCGTTCTGGAGAGCCAAGCGGTGCACGAAGGAACGATCGACGAGGGGCGGGCCCGGGCGACGATCCGTACCAGTGCAGAGGTGCAGGGCATTCTCGACGAATCTCGGGCGGAGCAGGTCAGGGGAGTAGGCGAGAAGAAGCACGAGGCGTACGAGAAGGCGCATGAGCAGAGCTCCGCCTGGGTCGAGTTCGGCACCACGGCCGCCATCGCGGCCGGTGTGGCCTTTCTGCCTGCCACGGCCGCTGCGGCCGGCGCGGCGGCGGTCGTCGTCCCCCTGGCCGTGGACACCGGTACCGGTCTCGTGGAGCAGGCCGCTGGGCAGGTCATCGGAGAGTGGTCGGACGAGGCCAAGGAGCAGCACAAAGACAAGATCGACGGCGAGACGCACGACAGCAACAAGGCGATGTTCCAGGCAGGTGAGCACAGTGCCGAGGCGCCGATGAGGGGGTTCATGGAGCGCCACGCCATCGATCCGAACGGCGACTTCGGCAACGACTTCGTCGAGTCGATGCGCCTCGGGTACGAGAGCGGCAACTCCATTGCCCGTCAGCAGGGTCATGAGGCGCAGACCAAGGGCGTCAAGTGAACCGTGGACAGATCGGACGGTCGTTGGTGGGCTCGGCTGTGGCCCTGTGGGTGCTCGGTATGGCGGCTGTGGGCTGCTCCAAGAAGGCGGAGTCGTCGGAGCGAGGGTGGCAATGGCCGAAGCTTTCCACCGGTCAGGTCTGTGCCGGTCTCTTCCCTGGAGAAGGGGGGAAGGCGCTGGAACGGGTCCTTGAATCCACTACGTTCCTGCTTCGAGACGAAGACAGGAACCCGGACGTCCGGGCTGTCGCGCAGGCGATGGAGAACGCGTACAGGGCAGGCGCGAGTATTCGTAACATGCCGCAGTCGACCTGCAAGGTTTCAGGGGAACCAGCGGAGTCTCGTCTTGCCACAGCGTTTGTGCGATTCACCGCCGACAGTAAATATGACGGTTTTGCGGTCGGGAACGATCAGGGCGTACGGGTTTCCACTCGGGAGCGGAAGGTGGTCTACCTCGAATACGACTGCGTCAGCTCCCGCGTCGGCTCCACCCGGGACATCCCCTTGCGGATCAGGCTTCTGTTCCACGAGCAGTGGGAAGCCAGCAAAGGCGAAACCATCCTCCGCCCCGACTACCTGACCATCACCCACTCCGCCGCCCTGGCCGTGGCCAAGGAACTCCAGTGCGCCGACGACGGCGGCCTCCCGCCCCGCGCCGAGGAGCTTCCGGCGAGTAGCCCGTGAACCGCTGAGGGCCGCCCAGGGAACTCCCCCGGACGGCCCCCTCCCAGAGGCCGTGACCGGAATCGAACCGGCGTAACTCGCTTTGCAGGCGAGTCCCTCAACCACTCGGGCACACGGCCAAGCACTGACGAGTACGAACGTACGGGCCACGGCCGCGGCCGGGAAGGCAGGCCCGGGGGACGCCATACGACTGACATGCGGCGTTCACAACGGGCCGTCGGACCTAGGTCCTGCGGACCAAGCGGGATCCGCCTAAATGACAGGGGCGGGACAAGGGGACGGACCTTACTCTGGGGCGATGAGCGCCCTTGAACCCCGGATAGCAGAGACCGCCGCCGCCCCTGCCGACCCGCCCGGCGGCATTCTGGGGCCGGCGTACCGGACGCTCAGTGTCGGGATCATTTCCGTCATCTTCATGATCGCCTTCGAGGCCACCGCCGTCGGCACCGCCATGCCCGTCGTCGCGCGGGAGCTGGACGGGGTCGGGCTCTACGCCTTCGCGTTCTCCGCCTACTTCACCACCAGCCTCTTCAGCATGGTCCTGGCCGGCCAGTGGTCCGACCGGCAGGGGCCGCTGCGGCCGCTGGCCGTCGGGATCGGGGCCTTTGCCGCCGGGCTGGTGTGTTCCGGGGCCGCCACCGTCATGGGGGTGGTCGTGCTCGGGCGGGCCGTGCAGGGGTTCGGGGGCGGGCTGGTGATCGTCGCGCTCTACGTCGTCGTCGGCCGGGCCTACGAGGAACGGCTGCGGCCCGCGATCATGGCGGCCTTCGCCGCGAGCTGGGTGGTGCCGTCGATCGTCGGGCCGCTGGCCGCCGGGGCGGTCACCGAGCACCTCGGCTGGCGGTGGGTGTTCCTCGGGATCCCCGTCCTGGTCGTCGTACCGCTGATGGTGGCCCTGCCCGCCATCCGCCGGACCGCGTCCGGGCCGGTGGGCGCGGAGACCGGCGGGGCGGTGCCCGCGGCCTTCGACCGGCGGCGGATCCGGCTGGCCCTCGGGATCTCGGCGGGCGCCGGGCTGCTCCAGTACGCCGCCCAGGACCTGCGGTGGCTGTCGCTGCTGCCCGGGCTCGCCGGAGCGGCCCTGCTGGTGCCGGCGGTGCTGGGGCTGCTGCCGCGCGGGACGTACCGGGCGCGGCGCGGGCTGCCGTCCGTGGTGCTGCTGCGCGGGGTGGCCGCCGGGGCCTTCATCGGGGCGGAGAGCTTCGTGCCGCTGATGCTGGTCACCCAGCGCGGGCTCAGCCCGACCCTGGCCGGGTTCTCGCTGGCGCTGGGCGGGGTGACGTGGGCGGCGGGCTCGTGGCTGCAGTCCCAGGGGCGGACGGCCCCGTACCGGGAGCGGCTGATGGTGGCCGGGATGGTGATGGTGGCGCTCGCCATCCTCGCGGCCCCGGCGGTGCTGATCGAGTCGGTGCCGGTGTGGACGGTGGCCCTGGCGTGGGCCGTGGGCTCCCTCGGCATGGGCCTGGTGATCGGCTCGACCAGCGTGCTGCTGCTGAAGCTGTCGGCGCCGGAGGAGGCGGGCACGAACTCCGCCGCGCTGCAGATCTCCGACGCGCTGGCGAACGTCGTCCTGCTGGCGGCCGGCGGTGCGGCCTTCGCCGCGCTGGGCGGGGGAGCGGTGGGCGCAGCCGCCGATCACGCCGCCGCCTCGGCGGCGGGGGCCTCGCATCCGGCGGCCTTCCTCGTCGTCTTCCTGCCGATGGCCTGCGTGGCGCTGGTGGGGGCCTGGGTCGCGACCCGGCTGCACGAGCGCCCGGCCGTGAAATCCGGCTGACGCGACACCTCCCCGTCGTTACGCTGCGTGCGTGAAGAACGACCTGACCGTCCGGCTCTCCGACGCCGATCACGCGGAGCTCGCCGACCTCGCCGACGCCACCGGCTCCACACCCGAGGAGCTCGCCCTGACCGCCGTACGGGAGCACCTGCGCCGGGAACGCGAGCGGGTCGGCGCCGTGGCGGCCCGGCTGGCGGAGCGGCACGCGCCGCTGCTGAAGCGGCTCGGCGAATGACCGGGACGCCCGGCGTGCGCCACCTCACCCTCGCCGAGGTCCTCGGTCTGGCCCGGCACGCCTGCCTGGCCCAGGACCAGCCCGTCGAGCTACGGGCGCCGGGCCTGCTGGAGTCCGCCGTGCACCGGCCCCGGGCCCGCATGTTCGGGACCCCGGCCTACGCGGACCCGTACGAGCAGGCCGCCGCGCTGCTCCACGGCATCGCCACGAACCACCCCCTGGTCGACGGGAACAAGCGCACCGCCTGGCTCGCCGCCGCGACCTTCCTCGCCGTGAACGGGACCGACCTCGCGGCCGTCGACCAGGACGCCGCGTACGCGCTGGTCGTCGCCGTGGCCTCCGGGGCCGAGACCGAGGTCGCGGTGATCGCCGCCAGGCTGCGGGAGTTGTCCGCCGCGGTGTGACTCTCGCCGCACCCGCCGAGGTCACGGGCCTGTCCCTCCGCGAGGGGCGGGCCCGCGCCGGTAAGGTGGCCCGGTTGTCCTACGTACGACTGACAGCACAGCCACGACTGCCACGACTGCCGAGAGCGACGAACCCGGAGACCGTGACTACTACCGCCTCCCACCACCTCTCACCCGCCTTCCCCGGCCGCGCGCCGTGGGGTACCGCCAGCAAACTGCGTGCCTGGCAGCAGGGGGCGCTGGACAAGTACATCCAGACCCAGCCCCGCGATTTCCTCGCCGTCGCCACCCCGGGCGCCGGCAAGACCACCTTCGCGCTGACCCTGGCCTCCTGGCTGCTCCACCACCACGTGGTCCAGCAGGTGACCGTGGTCGCGCCGACCGAACACCTGAAGAAACAGTGGGCGGAAGCCGCCGCCCGCATAGGCATCCGGCTCGACCCCGAGTACTCGGCCGGGCCGCTCAGCAAGGACTACCACGGGGTCGCCGTCACCTACGCCGGTGTCGGCGTGCGCCCCATGCTGCACCGCAACCGCTGCGAGCAGCGCAAGACCCTGGTGATCCTGGACGAGATCCACCACGCGGGCGACTCCAAGTCCTGGGGCGAGGCCTGCCTGGAGGCCTTCGACCCGGCGACCCGCCGCCTGGCCCTGACCGGCACGCCCTTCCGGTCCGACACGAACCCGATCCCGTTCGTGACGTACGAGGAGGGCAACGACGGCATCCGCCGCTCGTCCGCCGACTACACCTACGGCTACGGCAACGCCCTCGGCGACGGCGTCGTCCGGCCCGTGATCTTCCTGTCCTACAGCGGGAACATGCGCTGGCGCACCAAGGCCGGCGACGAGATCGAGGCCCGCCTCGGCGAGCCGATGACCAAGGACGCCATCTCGCAGGCCTGGCGCACGGCGCTGGACCCGCGCGGCGACTGGATGCCGAACGTGCTGCGCGCCGCCGACCAGCGGCTGACGGAGGTCCGCAAGGGCATCCCGGACGCGGGCGGCCTCGTCATCGCCGCGGACCAGGACGCGGCGCGCGCGTACGCGAAGCTGATCCGGGAGATCACCGGGACCAGGCCGACCGTCGTGCTCTCCGACGACACCGGCGCGTCGAAGAACATCGACACCTTCAGCGCGAACGACGACCGCTGGATGGTCGCGGTCCGCATGGTGTCCGAGGGCGTCGACGTCCCCCGCCTCGCGGTGGGCGTGTACGCGACGACGATCTCGACCCCGCTGTTCTTCGCGCAGGCCGTCGGCCGCTTCGTGCGATCGCGCAGGCGCGGCGAGACGGCCTCCGTGTTCCTTCCGACGATCCCCTACCTCCTCGGCTTCGCCAGCGAGATGGAGGTCGAGCGCGACCACGTCCTGGACCGGCCGAAGAAGGCGGGCGAGGACGACGACCCGTACGCCGAGTCCGAGAAGGAGATGGAGGAGGCGAACCGGCAGGAGGACGAGGACACCGGCGAGGACGAGCAGATGTCCTTCGAGGCCCTCGAATCCGACGCCGTCTTCGACCGGGTGCTCTACGACGGCGCCGAGTTCGGCATGCAGGCCCACCCGGGCAGCGAGGAGGAGCAGGACTACCTCGGCATTCCGGGCCTGCTGGAGCCGGACCAGGTGCAGCTGCTGCTGCAGAAGCGGCAGTCGCGGCAGATCGCGCACAGCCGGCGCAAGCCGGACACGGAGGCGGACCTGCTGGAGCTTCCGGCGGAGCGGCGTCCGGTGGTTTCGCACAAGGAGCTGCTGGAGCTGCGCAAGTCGCTGAACACGATGGTGGGCGCGTACGTCCACCAGAGCGGCAAGCCGCACGGGGTGATCCACACCGAGCTGCGCCGCGTGTGCGGCGGGCCGCCGAGCGCGGAGGCGACGGCGGGTCAGCTGAAGGAGCGGATCAAGAAGGTGCAGGAGTGGGCCACCCGGATGCGGTGATCCGTCCCTGACACGCGGAACGGGGTCCGTGCGCTGCTGCGCACGGACCCCGTTGCCGTGGGGCGTGGAGCCGGGTCAGCTGGTGACGCGGCGACGACGGCCGGTGCCGGCGACCAGGGCCGCACCCATGGCGAGGGCCACACCGCCGGCGCCGAGCGCCCAGCTGGTGGCGGCGTCCGCACCGGTCTCGGCGAGCTCGCCGCCGGCGGTGGTGCCGGTGCCCGTGCCGCTGCCGGTGTTGTGGTCGACGATCGGCGTGGTGGTACCGCCGCCGTTCGGCTTGGTGTCGTTACCGCCACCGGTGTTGCCGCCACCGTTGTGGTTGCCGCCGGTGTTGCCGGTGTTGCCACCCGTGTTGCCGCCGCCGTTGGTGCTGCCGGAGACGATCTTCGACTCGGCCCAGGCGGTGTCCGAGAAGACGTCCTCGTCCACGTTGCTGCCGCCGGCCACCGCGATGGCGATGTCGCCCTTCGGGGCGCCCGCGTTGAACTTGACGCGGACCTGGAGGCTCAGGTTCTTGGCCGGGATCTCGATGTCGTCGGTGAGCAGGGCGACCGGGGTGCCCTCATCGCTGATGACCTCGACGTCGTGCCAGCTGCCCTGGTAGTAGAGCTGGACGTGGACGTCCTTGGCGCTCAGCTTGTTGGCCTCGTCGGCGACGGCCAGGACGAGCACGTAGCTCTCCTGCGCCTTGCCCTTCGAGTTGTCCACCTTGACGGTGAGGTTCGTCCAGTCGCCGCCGGCCTTGAAGGAGGCCGGGACGCCACCCAGGCCGAGGACCGGGCCGGTGGCGTTGAGGACGTCCTCGTCCACCGGGGCCGGGGCGGGCTTGGCCGGAGCCGGGGCCGGGTTCTCGGCAGCGGGCTTGGCGGCCGGGGCGGGGGTCTCGACGGCCGGCTTCGCGGCGTCGGCGGACTTGGCGTCCGGGGTCTCGGCGGCCGGGGCGGCGTCTTCCTTCGGGGCCGAGTCCGGGGTGGTGACGGCGGTGTTCTTGGCCTCGTCGGCCATGGCCGGCGTGGCCATGAGGACGGTCGGACCCACTACGGCGGCGGCGGCCACGACGGCCATGCGCTTCAGCTTCACTTGGTGCTTCTCTCCCCTGGTATGCGTTTCGAGACGCGTGTCGCCCCGATCCCCCCAACGTTTTTTGAACACGATCAGAGTAGTGGTCAGGTAAACCGATTTTCGGTCGAGGGACATTACGAATCGATACAGGCGCGCGCCGAAAAGGGCTGAAACCGGCAGGAGGCGACCGGATTCTGGACGAGGCCTTCCGCTGAGCGGACCCGCTCGCTACTGTCCCCGCATCGAACGCCCCGTGGCAGCGCCGCCGCGGGAGCGCAGCCGGTGCCATGGCCGCTACCGGCGGCCTCTCCGTGCGTCGCCGACGGACCGGCAGCGCTGCACCGCGTGAGAGTCACCGCCGCCCACCGATACAGAGGGAGAGGCGTCGTGACCGCGGAAACCTCCCAGACTCTCGACCGAGGGCTCAGAGTCCTCAAACTGCTCGCCGACACCGACCACGGGCTGACCGTGACCGAGCTCTCCAACCGGCTCGGCGTCAACCGCACCGTGGTGTACCGCCTGCTGGCCACGCTCGAACAGCACGCCCTGGTCCGCCGCGACCTCGGCGGCCGGGCCCGCGTGGGCCTTGGCGTGCTGCGGCTGGGCCGGCAGGTCCACCCGCTGGTGCGCGAGGCGGCCCTGCCCGCCCTGCGCTCCCTCGCCGAGGACATCGGGGCCACCGCGCACCTGACCCTCGTCGACGGTACGGAGGCGCTCGCCGTGGCCGTCGTGGAGCCCACCTGGACGGACTACCACGTCGCCTACCGGGCCGGTTTCCGCCACCCGCTGGACCGCGGAGCGGCCGGCCGGGCGATCCTGGCCGCCCGTCAGGGCTCGCTGATCGAGCCCGGCTACACGCTCACCCATGGCGAACTCGAAGCGGGCGCCAGCGGCGCCGCCGCCCCCCTGGTCGGCATCACCGGCCTGGAGGGGAGCGTGGGCGTCGTCATGCTCGCCGACGCCGTACCGGAGCGCGTCGGGCCCCGCGTGGTCGACGCGGCCCGCGAGGTGGCGGACGCCCTGCGCTGACGCCCGGCGCGGCCTCCGGGCGCCCCGCGCCGGGCGTCCCGCAGCGGTCCCGCAGCGCGTGCCGCTCCGGCCTCCGGGCGTCCCGCGCCGGCGGACGCGGCTGCGTGCGGCGCGGGCCGGGCGGTCCGGGTCGGTAGATTGACCGGGTGCTCTCTCGCCTCACACGTCTGCCGCGTCCCACCGCCCTGGCCGTCTGCGCCGCGCCCGTCCTCGCGCTGTTCGCCGTAGCGGCCTTCGCGCCGCTGCCCTTCGTGGTGGCGATCCCCGGGCCCACGGCCGACGTACTGGGCTCCGACCAGGGCAAGCCGGTCATCACCATCACCGGTGCCCCGGTCCACGAGACCAAGGGCCAGCTGCGGATGACCACCATCCGCGCCACCGGCCCCACCTCGACGATGAAGCTGCACGAGCTCGTCGACCACTGGTTCAGGAGCGACCAGGCGGTCATGCCCAGGGAGGCCGTCTATCCCACGGGCGGGAGCGAGAAGCAGATCGAGGAGCACAACCTGCAGGAGATGGCCCAGTCGCAGTCGGCCGCGGCCGACGCCGCCCTCGGCTTCCTCCACAAGGACCCCAAGGCCGTCAAGGTCGACCTCAACCTCGCCGACGTCGGCGGCCCGAGCGCCGGCTTGCTCTTCACCCTCGGCATCGTCGACAAGCTCGACGGTGACGGCAGCGGCGGCGACCTCACCGGGGGGCGCAGCGTCGCCGGTACGGGGACCATCAGCGCCGACGGGACGGTCGGTGCGGTCGGCGGTGTCGGTCTGAAGACCCAGGCCGCCCGCCGTGACGGGGCGACCGTCTTCCTGGTGCCGAAGGCCGAGTGCTCGGACGCGAAGTCCGAGCTGCCCGCAGGGCTCCAGCTGATCCCCGTCACTTCGCTGACGGATGCGGTGAACGCTCTGCGGGGGCTGAACCGGGGTGAGGACCCTCCGACTTGCTGACGGCGGCCGGCGGCTTCGTGTCCATCTCCCGCCAGGCCGGGAAGAGGACCGGGCTCAGCGTGGTCAGCAGGTAGACGCCGCCGAAGGCGAGCAGGGCCCAGCGGACGCCGAACCCGTCGACCAGGAGGCCCGCCGCGAGGCCGCCCATCGGCATGGCCAGCTCGCAGCCGGCCGTGGTCACGCCGGAGACCCGGCTGCGCAGCTCCTCGGGCACCCTCTCGAAGATCACCGTCGACAGGACGGGGTTGAGCACGCCCGCGCCCAGGCCCGCCAGGGCCATGGTCACCGCGAGGGGGAGCGGGGTGTCGGTGACGGCGGCGACCACGTAGCGGGTGCCGCCGGAGACCAGGAAGGCGCCCGCGAAGAGAGCCCGGCGCGGGAAGCGCTCGCCCCACGCCCCGTAGAGGAGGGCGCCGAGCAGGGCGAAGCCGCCGAAGAGGGAGATCATCAGGCCGATGGCGGTGGCGCCGCCGAGGTCCTCGCGGCCGTGGACCGGCAGGAGGACGGAGGACCAGCCCTGGTCGAGGCCGTTGGTCATCATCACCATGAGGGTGATGCCCAGCAGGAGCCGTGAGCGGGTCAGGAACCGCCAGCCTTCGGCGAGTTCGGCGCGGTAGGCGGCGAACGATGGCTTCTGCGCGGCCCTTTGGGGTTCGGCGGCCGGAACTCCGCGCAGGAAGGCGGAGACCAGCAGGGCCGACACGGCGTAGGTGGCGGCGTCCATCAGCAGGACGGCCTCGGCGCCGAGTACCGCGATCAGCAGGCCGGCCACGGCGGCCCCGATCATCCGGGCCCCGCGCGAGACGGCGTCGTAGAGGCTCGCCGCCCGGGTGACGGTGGTGCCCGCGTGCTCGGCGAGGCTGGGCAGCAGGACGGAGCGGGCGGTCAGGCCCGGGGTGTGCACGAGGCCGCCGAGGGCCATCAGCGCGCACAGCATCCAGAACTCCAGCAGCCCCGCGTAGTGCAGCAGCGGGATCGCGCCGACCGAGAGGGCGCAGACCAGGTCGGAGGCGGCGGAGACCCGGCGGCGGCCGATCCGGTCGATGACCGGGCCGCCGACGAGGGCCGCGACGACGATGGGCAGGGTGGCGCAGAAGGCGACGACCCCGGCCCGTCCGGCGCTGCCCGTGGTCTGGAGCACGAACCACGGGACACCGATCAGGGTGAGTGAACTTCCCGCGATGGAGATGGTGTTGGCGACCAGGACGGCCGCGAACGGGCGCCGGTTCATACGGCGTGCCGCTGGACGCGGGCGTGGAGGTGCTCGGGGCGCATCAGGCGGGCCCCGGCGGCGACCAGGGCCTCGCCGAGCCGGTTGCGCAGGGCGGCGGGCGCGGCGGCGGGGGCGGCGTCACGGGCGAGACGCCAGGCGGCGGCGTCGGCGGCGAGTTCGGCGGTGCGGGCGGCGTGTATCCGGGTGTGCGGGAAGGCGTGCACGGCAGGACTCCTTCGGAGCGGGTGGGGAAGGGCTGGGCGGTGCGGGGGAGGGGCTACGCGTGGCCGCGGCGCGGGAAGGCGTGCGTGTGGACGCGGACCGTCTCGGTGTCCTCGGCCTGCGGCAGGTCGCGGTAGGTGTTCACCACGTCGTGCACCTTGTGGATCATCTCGATGGCCTGGGCGGGCGTCAGACGGAGCGTGAAGTCGCTCATGTCCGTCGAGGACCGCCATTCCCGCGGCCAGGTGTGCGAGTCGCCGAGCCAGGTGTTGAGCTCCTGGGCGTGGATGGTGGCGATCTCGTGGAGGAAGGCGTCGGCGGCGCCGCGCGTCTCCGGGTCGCTCTCGTCGTACATCAGCGTCTCGTCGAAGGCCGTGCCCTGGTGGACCGCCTGCCACCAGCGCTCGCGCCCCTTGCCGTGCCCGGGCGCGTCCTCGACGAAGCCGTGGGCGGCGAGCTGGCGCAGGTGGTAGCTGGTGGCGCCGCTGGACTCGCCGAGCCGCTCGGCCAGTTGGGAGGCGGTGGCCGGTCCCTCCTGGCGCAGGATGGCCAGCATGCGCATGCGCAGGGGGTGGGCGAGGCCGCGCAGGGAGCGGGCGTCGAGCGTCCGGACCGCGGGCTGCGTCGGCTGACGGGGGGTTTCGTCGTTCTTCTCGGGCATGCCTCAACAGTAGGGTTGCAAAGAGTTCTATGCAAGGGTTTCTTTGCAACCCTTTCTTTGGATGCCGGTGGGGGTGCGGTCAGTGGTCTTCGGCCGCCTGTTCTACCAACGGGATGATCCGCAGCGGTACCGGGTTTTCCATGACGATCGCCGTCGACGCCCGGACGATCCCCTCGAAGCCGACCACCCGGTCGATGACCCGCTGGAGGTCGGCGTTGGACCGCGCCACCAGCCGGCAGAGCATGTCCCCGTGCCCGGTGGTGGTGTGCAGCTCCAGCACCTCCGGCACCCCGGCCAGGTGGGCCCGTACGTCCGCCCCCTGGCCCTGCTTGATCTCCAGCGTGGCGAAGGCCGTCACCGGGTAGCCCAGGGCCGTCGGGTCCACCTGCGGGCCGAAGCCGCGGATCACCCCGTTCGACTGGAGCCGGTCCAGCCGTGCCTGCACCGTGCCGCGCGCCACCCCGAGCCGGCGCGAGGCCTCCAGGACCCCGATGCGGGGTTCGCGCGCGAGCAGCACGATCAAGCGTCCGTCGAGCTCGTCGATAGCCATGGAAACCTTCCCTCGATCGGCTGGTCATACTGCACAGATCACTCAGTCATCCTGGAGCCAGGCTGGGCAATCTGTACAGCAGAAATGGAAACTGTTGCGCAGCTTGTGGAACGGCGGGACGCTGCGCTCATGACTGAGACCCTGGACACCACCCCGCAGACCGCGCGTGAGGCAGACCCCTTCCCGGTGAAGGGCATGGACGCGGTCGTCTTCGCCGTGGGCAACGCCAAGCAGGCCGCGCACTACTACTCGACCGCCTTCGGCATGAAGCTCGTCGCCTACTCCGGACCGGAGAACGGCAGCCGGGAGACCGCCAGCTACGTGCTGACCAACGGCTCCGCGCGCTTCGTCCTGACCTCGGTCATCAAGGCGACGACGGACCACGGCCGCTTCATCGCCGAGCACGTCGCCGAGCACGGCGACGGCGTCATCGACCTCGCCATCGAGGTCCCGGACGTCCGCGCCGCCTACGCCTACGCCGTCGAGCAGGGCGCCCGCGGTCTCGACGAGCCTTACGAGATCAAGGACGAGCACGGCACGGTCGTGCTGGCCGCCATCGCGACCTACGGCCAGACCCGCCACACGCTCGTCGAGCGCGTCGACTACACCGGCCCCTACCTGCCGGGCTACTCCGCCGTCGAGCCGCTCGTGGCGCCGCCGGCCAAGCGGACCTTCCAGGCGATCGACCACTGCGTCGGCAACGTCGAGCTGGGCCGCATGAACGAGTGGGTCTCGTTCTACAACAAGGTCATGGGCTTCACGAACATGAAGGAGTTCGTGGGCGACGACATCGCGACCGAGTACTCGGCGCTGATGTCGAAGGTCGTCGCGGACGGCACCAAGAAGGTGAAGTTCCCGATCAACGAGCCGGCGATCGCGAAGAAGAAGTCGCAGATCGACGAGTACCTGGAGTTCTACAACGGCCCCGGCGTCCAGCACATCGCGCTGGCCTCGAACGACATCGTCGCGACCGTCCGCAACATGCGCGCCGCGGGCGTGGAGTTCCTGTCCGTGCCGGACGCGTACTACGACACCCTGGGCGAGTGGGTCGGCGACACCCGCGTGCCGATCGACGAGCTGCGCGAGCTGAAGATCCTCGCGGACCGCGACGAGGACGGCTACCTGCTGCAGATCTTCACCAAGCCGGTGCAGGACCGGCCGACGGTGTTCTTCGAGATCATCGAGCGGCACGGTTCGATGGGCTTCGGCAAGGGCAACTTCAAGGCCCTGTTCGAGGCGATCGAGCGGGAGCAGGAGAAGCGCGGCAACCTGTAGGTCGCGAGGCCCCCGGGCCCTTGTCCGGCCCCGCCGCGGGACCCCGCGGCGGGGCCGGCGCGCAGCGGCCCGGGCCTACGTGCCGGCGGGGCTGGACTTCGGCTGGGGCTCCGGCTTCGCCGGCTGCGGCTTCGGCTTCGGCTTCGGGGCCTGCGCCGCCGGCTTCGGCCTGGGGTTCGGCTTCGGCAGCTCCGGCGCCACCCACGGCGTGCGCGGCTGCATGTTCTCCGGCCCGCCCGGCGCCGGCTGGCCCACCGCCGCCAGGGCCTCCTTCGCCAGCGGCCCCCGCACCGGCGAGAAGACCGGGTTGGTGCGCTGCACCTCCTGGAGGTACCGCCGCGCCGCCGCCTCGTCCCCGACGCCCTGCTCGATCACCGCCCGGTGGTACGCGAACTCCGCGCTCCGCAGCCCCAGGTCCGTCGCCTTCTTCGCGTACTCCAGCGCCGTCGCGTCCTCCCCGCCCCGGTGCAGCGCCCACCCCAGCGCATCGGCCACCTGCACGCTCTTGTGCCGCTCCCACTCCGCCGACAGGCGGCGTACCGCCACCGCCGGATCGCCGTGGTCCGCCTCGTACAGGCCGAGGACCACCTCCTCGTTGACGCCGTTCGCGCCGCTGCGCGCCGCCAGCACCGACAGCGCCCGGTACTGCTCCCGCGCCTCCTCCGGCCGCCCCAGCGAGTCCAGCAGCTCGCCCAGCTCCAGCGCCAGCCTCGGCAGCGGCGTACGCCCCAGCGCCATCCGGTAGTCGCGCACCGCCTCCCCGCCCCGCCCCAGCGCC
The DNA here is from genome assembly GCF_040648015.1 of Streptomyces sp. NPDC029216. NCBI lineage: Bacteria > Bacillati > Actinomycetota > Actinomycetes > Kitasatosporales > Streptomycetaceae > Streptomyces > Streptomyces sp. NPDC029216. The sequence goes on from NZ_JBEZWL010000028.1 coordinate 55,251, forward strand.
GCCAGCGCCCGCGCCCGGCCGCCCAGGGCCTCCGCCTGCGCCGGGTCCGTGCGCTGCGCGGCCTCGTACTGGCGCAGCGCCTCGGCCGGGTCGCCCCGCTCCCAGGCCAGCTCCCCGAGCCGGAACAGCACGTACGCCTTCTCCGCCGGGGACTTCGCCGCGCCCCCCGCCGCCTCCAGCGCCACCACCGCGTCCTCGCGCCAGCCCCGGTCCCGGTAGACCTGGGCGGCCCTCAGGTGCGCGGCCAGGCCCGGCCGCAGCTCCAGCAGCTGGTCCATCGACCGCTGCGCGGCCTTGTAGTCGCCCAGGCCCGTGTACGCGTCCACCAGGACCGGGTACGCCGTCCAGCGCCGCGGCGCCTGCGCCCGTACCAGCTCGCCCCACTTGCGGGCCGTCGCGAAGTCCCCCCGGGCGCCGGCCAGCGCGCCCATGCCCGTCATCGCGTCGAAGTTGCCCTTCTCGACGGGCCGGACCTCCAGCGACCGCTTCAGCGCCCGCTCCGCCTTGGGGAACCAGCCGGAATCAGCCGTCCGCCGGGCCTGTTCCAGGTACGCCGAGCCGAGCACCGCCCACGAAGCGTCGTCGTCCGGATGCCCGGCGAGCCACTTCTCCCGGTCCGCCACCAGCGCCGTCAGGTCCACCGCCGCCACCGGCGCGCCCATGCCCACCGCCGACGCGGCCCGCTCGCTCGGCCCCGGCGGGCGGGCGTCGTCGCCCGAGCGGGCCGGGCGGATCAGCAGGGTCGCGGCGATCAGGACCACCGTCACCGCGGCCGCCACCACCGTCTTGCGGCCGGTGAACGTCACGGGCGGCGCGGGCTGCGGGGAATGCTCGTCGTAACCGTCCATGCGCTCACTGTGCGTCAATATGAAGAGACCGCCCGGGTGTCCGAAGCCCGTCGCAGCCGTGTTCACACCGATGGCCCCGGCTGCCACTCTGGCCCCATGGATGACGATCTCATCGCCCGGCTCGGCGAAGGACTGCCTCCCGGGGCGCTCCTCACCGACCCGCAGGTGACCGCCTCGTACGCCACCGACATGGCCGGCTTCTGCCCCGCCGGCACCCCGGCCGCCGTCGTCCTGCCGCGCACCGTGGAGCAGGTGCAGCACGTGATGCGCACCGCGACCGCCCTACGGGTCCCCGTGGTCCCCCAGGGCGCCCGTACGGGCCTCTCCGGGGCCGCCAACGCCTCCGACGGCTGCATCGTGCTCTCCCTCGTGAAGATGGACCGCATCCTGGAGGTCTCCGCCGTCGACCGGATCGCCGTCGTCGAGCCGGGCGTGGTCAACGCGGTCCTCTCCCGGGCCGTCGCCGAACAGGGCCTGTACTACCCGCCGGACCCCTCCAGCTGGGAGCAGTGCACGATCGGCGGCAACATCGGCACCGCCTCGGGCGGGCTGTGCTGCGTCAAGTACGGGGTCACCGCCGAGTACGTGCTCGGGCTGGACGTGGTGCTGGCCGACGGGCGGCTGCTGCGCACCGGGCGGCGTACCGCCAAGGGGGTCGCCGGGTATGACCTGACCCGGCTCTTCGTGGGCTCCGAGGGCACCCTGGGAGTGGTCGTCGGGGCCGTCCTCGCGCTGCGGCCCGCGCCGCCGCGGCAGCTGGCGCTCGCCGCCGAGTTCCCCTCCGCCGCGGCCGCCTGCGCCGCCGTCTGCGCCGTCATGGAATCCGGACTGACGCCCTCGCTGCTGGAACTGATGGACGGTACGACCGTCCGCGCCGTCAACTCCCTCGGGAAGATGGGGCTGCCCGACAGCACGGAGGCGCTGCTGCTGGCCGCCTTCGACACCCCGGACGCGCCCGCCGCCCTCGCGGCCGTCGGCGAACTGTGCACCGCCGCCGGAGCGGGTGCCGTCGTACCCGCCGAGGACGAGGCGGAGTCGGAACTGCTGCTCCAGGCCCGCCGGATGTCCCTCACCGCCCTGGAGGCCCTGCGGCCCGCGACGATGATCGACGACGTGTGCGTGCCCCGGTCGCGGCTCGCGGAGATGCTGGACGGCACGGCCGCCATCGCGCGGGCGCACGACCTGCTCATCGGCGTCTGCGCGCACGCGGGCGACGGCAACACCCACCCGGTCGTCTGCTTCGACCCCGCGGACGAGGACGAGACGCGGCGGGCCCGGGCGTCCTTCGACGAGATCATGGCCCTCGGGCTGGACCTGGGCGGGACCATCACCGGGGAGCACGGGGTCGGGGTGCTGAAGAAGGAATGGCTGGCCCGCGAACTCGGGCCGGTCGGACTGGAGGTGCAGCGCGCCGTCAAGCAGGCCTTCGACCCGCTCGGGCTGCTGAACCCCGGCAAGCTCTTCTGAGCCGTCGCCCCCGTGGAAGCCGCTCACAGGTCACCGTCCGCGGACTCGTCCGAGGGCCACGGGTCGCGCAGCCACAGCTCGTCGGCCGGGGTCGGGGTGAGCAGCTCGGCCAGCGCCTCGTCGAGGCCGAGCCGCTCCGCCTCGGTCCCGGGCGGGACCACGCGCAGGGTGCGCTCCAGCCAGGCCGACACGGCGCCGGCCGAGGCCTCCAGGAGGGCGTCGCCGTCGGGTGAGCTGAGCGCCATGCACAGCACGGACTCGTTGTCGATCTTCGTGGGCCAGATCCGGACGTCCCCGTGGCCGCACGGGCGGAACACCCCCTCGACGAGGAGTTCGCGGGCGAAGGTCCAGTTGACGGGGGCGCTGGTGCCGGTGTGGAAGGTGATGTGCACGGCGTAGGGGTCGTCCGTGAGGTAGAGCAGCTTCGCGGGGACGCGGATGCTGCGCTCGGGGGACAGGACCAGCCTGAGTTCCAGCTCGCGCTCGATGACGGGGTGGTGGTGCATGGCGGCCTCACTTCGGTGCGTCGCTTGCGGGCGTGGGGCGCGGATCGCCCCACGCCCGGAGAGAGCGCCGATGTGCCCGGGTATGACGCGACTTCCGGCACCGGTTTCGAGGTTGGCCGAAATCTGCCGGATGGCCGGAATGGGGTGGTTGGGGCGAGCCGGGGAGCGGGAGTCCGGACGGGACCGGGGCGAGGTTCGCCCGAAGGCTTGGAATCTCCCGTTACCGGACCTGGCGGCAGGGGGTTCTTGGCTATGGTCCTCCCCTTGGGTCCTCCCCTGCACAAGCCTTGAGCCACGATCGGAGTTGGGGACATTGACGGCCTCCCCTGGTGACGGCGAGCACGCGGCCCGCGAGGGCTACTACCCCGACCCGTCCATCCCCGGGTACGTCCGCTACTGGAACGGCGCCGCCTGGGTCCCGGGTACGAGCCGTCCCGCCCCCGCTCCGGCCCCCGTGGACGAGACGGGCCCGGTGTTCCTCGACGAAACCTCCGCGACCGAGTCCCTCCCGGACCCCGGCCCCGCCGCGCACCCGCCCGTACGGGCCCACACACCGCCGCCGTCTTGGCAGCCGGACCCCTGGCGGCCGACGCCGGGGCCGGGCGGCTGGGACCCGGATGGCGGCCCGGGCACCGGGGGCTGGGCGGGCGAGTCCGCGCCCGGGGGTCGGGAAGGCGACCCCGGGGCCGGCGGCTGGGACGCCGACCGTGCGCCTCGGGGGCGGGAGTCGGCAGCCGGGGCGGGGGGCCGGGACGCCGGCCCTGGGCCCGGCGGTGGGGACGGCGAGTCCGAGCCTCGGGGCTGGCAGGCGGATCCCTCGCACCAGGCCGGGTTCGGCGGGCCCCGCGACGTCCGGGTCTCCTGGGGCGGCCCGGACGTCGGGGAGTCCGAGGACCCCCGGCCCGGCGGGATCTCCCTGGCCCGGCCGGCGGCCGCCGCCCGGCGGCTGCCCGCGCAGGCCGCCGCCGAGAGCGTGGGCATCCTCTCGGCCCGCGCCCCGGCCTGGCCGGAGGCCCCGGGCACGGGCGTCTCGGGCCTCACGTCCAGCTGGCCGGAGGCGGCGGCTCCGGCGCCCGCGGCCCCGTCGTGGTCCGCCCCGGCCCCGGAGGACGCACCCGTCCCGCCGACGGCCCCCGGCCCGGGCGGGCCGACGGGGAGTCAGGCCCCGGCATGGTCCCCGGCCCCGGAGGGGGTCTCCGCCCGGGCGTGGGCGGCCGCTTCGGCGGCGGCCGCCCCGGCACCGGAGCGGGCCTCCGGCACGGCGGGCAGCTCCGCCCCGGAGTGGCCCGCGGCTGAGGCCCCGGCCCCGGGCCGGGCCGCGGAGCGGGATTCCGCTTCGGGGTGGGCTGCGGGCTCGTCTCGGGGTGCGGCTCCCGGTCCGGGTGCGGGTTCTGTCCCGGAGGGGGCCTCCGCCGGCGGGTGGTCCGCCGGGGAGGCCCCGGTTTCCGGTCCGTCGCGGGGCTCGGGCCCGGATGCGGTGCGGGATTCCGCTTCGGGGTGGGCTGCGGGCTCCGCTCGGGGTGCGGCCCCCGGTCGGGGCGCGGCCCCTGGTCGGGGTGCTGCTTCTGCCCCTGAGGGGGCCTCCGCCGGGGCGGCCCAGGTCTCCGGACCGGCGCGGGGTTCGGGCCGGGCTGCGGAGCGGGATTCCGCTTCGGAGTGGGCCGAAGGCTCCGCTCGGGGTGCGGCTCCTCGTCCGGGCGCGGGTTCTGCCCCTGAGGGGGTCTCCTCCGGGGCGGCCCAGGCCTCTGGACCGGCGCGGGGTTCGGGCCGGGCTGCGGAGCGGGATTCCGCTTCGGAGCGGGCTGCGGGCTCGGCTCCGGGTGCGGGCTCCGCTCGGGGTGCGGACCCCGGTCAGGGTGCCGCTGCGGCGGAGTCCGGTCGGGGCGGGGCCGGGGTGGGGCGGGGTGATGTGCCGCCGCCGCCCCCCGGGTACGCGCTGGCCGATGACTCCGGTGGGCGTGCGCGGGGCCCGTCCGCCGGGGCGGGGGCGGGGCACGAGGGCGAACCGTTCGGGCACGCGCCGGCCGTCGCGGTCCGGCAGCGGCCCGTCCCGGAGGCCACGGACCGGGCCGTCTTCGAGCGCATGGCCGAGCGGGCCGTCCGGCCCGCCGGGCTGGTGCGCCGGGGGCTGGCGCGGACCCTGGACTCGCTCGTCCTCGCCGGGGTGGCCGTCGCCGCCGCGCTGCCCCTCGTACCGGGGGTGAGGGCCCATCTCCAGGCCAAGGTCGACCTCGCCCGGGCCAGCGGGCGCACCACCACCGTGTGGCTGCTCGACGCCACCACCGCCGGCCGGCTGGGCCTCGTCCTGGCCGCCGTCCTGCTGTTCGGGGTGTTCTACGAGGCCCTGCCCACCGCCCGCTGGGGCCGTACCCCGGGCAAGAAGCTGTGCGGGGTACGGGTCCTGGCCACCGCCACCCTGCGCCCGCCCGGCTTCGGCGCGGCCCTGCGCCGCTGGCTCGTGTACGCCTTCCTGGGGCTGCCGGGCAGCCTCTGGTGCCTGGTCGACCGCCCGCGCCGGCAGGGCTGGCACGACAAGGCGGCCCGCACGTACGTGGCCCGCTGAACGTCCGGCCCGCGCACCGCAGGGCGCAGCGGCTCCCGGCGGCAGCCGGGGGAGCGCGATCCGCACGGGACGGCCCAGGCGTACCGGGGCCGTCCCCCGGACGGGCGCCGCCGCGTTGCGGGGGTGCCGGGCCCGGGTTCGACTCGGGCCATGAGTACCGACCAGCCGCCGCCGGGCCAGTCGCCCGAGGACGACCCGTTCCTCAAGAAGCCCCAGGAACCGACGCCTCCGTCGGGCGGTTCCCCGTACGGCTCACCGCCGCCCGGTGGCGGCGGCTACCCGCCCCCGCCCCCCGGCGGTCCGGGTGGCGGCTACCCGCCTCCCCCCGGCGGCGGTCCCGGTGGCGGCTATCCGCCCCCGCCCGGCGGCGGAGGGTACCCCCCTCCGCCCCCGCCCTACGGCATGCCCGACCCGCTCTCCGGCATGCCCCCGCTGGCCGGCTTCGGCAGGCGGCTCGGCGCCCGCGTCATCGACCTGATCCTCGTCGGCATCCCGCTGGCCCTCATCCAACTGCCCTTCGGTACCAAGCGGTACGTGGTGGACACCAGCAGGGGCGAGGACGTCAGCGAGGTCATCACGAAGTCGTACAACGGCACGGGACTGCTGTGGACGCTGATCTCGATCGTCGCGTACGTCGGCTACGACTGGTACCTCACCCACCGGAGCAACGGCCAGACCGTCGGGAAGAAGGCCCTGGGCCTGCGCGTCGCGATGCTCGACGACGGCAGGGTACCCCCGTCCAACGCGGCCCTCGGGCGCGCCGCGGCGCTGTGGATCCCGACGCTGGTGTGCTGTTTCTGCCTGTGGCCGCTGGCGCTGATCGTGTCGATGCTCGTCGACAAGCCGTACAAGCAGGCGCTGCACGACAAGGTGGCCAGGACGGTCGTGGTCGTGGCGGCCTGAACCGCACGGAGGCAGTACGCACGCGGGCACGCGGAGACGGCCGGTCCCCCCAGGGGCCGGCCGTCCGCGCGTGTCCGCGTCCGCCGGGGCGCCTCAGTGGTGAACGGGGTGCTCCGCGGGGGTCGTTCGCGGCTCCGGCACCTGGGCGGCGACCCCGCCCCCGGCCGGAGCCGGGGCCGTCGGCGCCGCGGCCTGCCGGGCGCCGCGCCCGGCGGCGTGGCGGCCCCGGCGGCGCGGCAGCGGCACGGTGAGGGCGACCAGCAGCCCGAGGGCGAGCGCGGCGGCGGAGATGACCGCGACCCCGACCCCCGTGCTGGTCTGCGAGAGCAGCAGCATGGCGATCGTCGACACGATGACGGTGGCGGAGCCGTAGGCGAGCTGTGCGGCAGTCGGACGCGGCATGACGTGTTCCGTCCTCGGAGGCGGGAGGTGCGTCGGCTCGGAGTCGGCTCAACAGGTGCGCGCGTCAAGTGACTCATACGACGGGATGCCCGAGGAACGCCAGAAGTAAGCGTGACCTTACCCACGGTGCCGGAGCACGGGGGGCGCACGGGGTCACAAACCGGGTCGCAACCGGACGGCGAGGATCCCTTCGCCCCGGAAGGCCCCGATGGCGGCCAATCGTCCGAATAGCGGAACTCGCTGATCGCATAGTGCAGTTGTAAGGAAAAAGTCAAGGTCTGTCTTTTCTTTAGACTCTCCGGTCAAATGTCGTCACTTGAGACGCGCGCCGCGCGGAACCCCCCGCTCCTATGGAGACGTTCCGACCAAACGCCCGCGGCCGCGGGAGGGGAACGACATCAAGTGACCGGCAACTCCGCAAGGCGTCGCGCGCTGCGCGCCGCCGTAGTCGGCGTGACCATGACGGCAACTGCCGCCTCGGGCGCCTTCTTTGCCACGGCCCAGGCCGACTCCAGCTGGGGCGGCGTACCCGCCTCGGACAAGCAGGACCCGACCGCTCCGGCCCAGGAGAAGGTCAAGCACGACCTCGAAACCCCGTTCAGCAAGCAGCAGGCGCAGGCGCGCGAGGCTGCCCTTGACCAGGTGCTGGCGGGCAAGAAGAGCGTCGAGCAGCGCGGTGCCTCGAAGGTCGTCAAGCTCGACGACAAGAAGTACGTCGAGCTCGGCCGCGAGAAGACCGACAAGATCTTCACCATCCTCGTCGAGTTCGGCGACCAGGTCGACAGCACGACCATGTTCGACCCGGACGGCCCGACCGGCCCGAAGCCGCCGGAGCCCAAGTACGGGGGCACGCCCGGCCCGCTGCACAACACGATCGCGCAGCCCGACCGCGCGTCGAACAACAGCACCGCCTGGCGCAAGGACTTCAGCAAGGACTACTTCCAGGACCTGTACTTCGGTACGGGCCAGGGCAAGAACTCGCTGAAGACCTACTACGAGAAGACCTCCTCGGGCCGCTACTCGGTCGACGGCCAGGTCTCCGACTGGGTCAAGATCCCGTACAACGAGGGTCGTTACGGCTCGAACTTCTGCGGCCAGACCAACTGCTCCAACGTGTGGGACGCCGTCCGCGACGGCGTGAACGCGTGGGTGGAGGCCCAGAAGAAGGCCGGCAAGAGCGACGCCGAGATCAAGGCCACGCTGGCGCAGTACGACCAGTGGGACCGCAACGACTTCGACGGCGACGGCAACTTCAACGAGCCCGACGGCTACATCGACCACTTCCAGCTCGTCCACGCGGGCGAGGACGAGTCGGCCGGCGGCGGCGTGCAGGGCAAGACCGCGCTGTGGGCGCACCGCTGGTACGCGTACGGCACGGACGTCGGCAAGACCGGCCCGGCGAACAACAAGGCCGGCGGTACCCAGATCGGTGACACCGGCATCTGGGTCGGCGACTACACCATGCAGCCGGAGAACGGCGGCCTCGGCGTCTTCGCGCACGAGTACGGCCACGACCTCGGTCTGCCGGACCTCTACGACACCTCCGGCGGCGGCGAGAACTCGGTCGGCTTCTGGTCCCTGATGTCGGCGGGCTCCTGGCTCGGCGAGGGCAAGGACTCCATAGGCGACCTCCCGGGCGACATGACGGCCTGGGACAAGCTCCAGCTGGGCTGGCTGAACTACGACACGGCCAAGGCCGCGACGAAGTCCACGCACAAGCTGGGTGTTTCGGAGTTCAACACCAAGGACAAGCAGGCGCTGGTCGTCGAGCTGCCGAAGAAGCAGGTCAAGACCGAGATCGTCGCTCCCGCCGAGGGTTCCTCGCAGTGGTGGAGCCAGATGGGTGACGACCTCAAGAACACCCTGACCCGCTCCGTCGACCTGACGGGCAAGACCTCCGCGGCCCTTTCCCTCAAGGGCTGGTGGGACATCGAGCAGGACTACGACTTCCTCTACACCGAGGTGTCCACGGACGGCGGCGCCACCTGGCACGCGCTGGCCGGCACCGCCGACGGTGCGGCCCTCCCGGCCGACGCCTCCGGCGCCCCCTCGCTGACCGGCGTCTCCGGCGCCTGGAAGTCCCTGAACTTCCCGCTCGACGCCTACGCGGGCAAGAAGATCGACCTCCGCTTCCGCTACCAGACGGACGGCGGCGCGGGCGGCAAGGGCTTCACGGCCGACGCCATCACCCTGACCGCCGACGGTGCCGCGCTCTTCACCGACGGCGCCGAGAACGGCGACAACGGCTGGACCGGCAAGGGCTTCCAGCGGGTCGGCGCGGGCTTCACCAAGGAGTACCCGCAGTACTACATCGCGGAGAACCGCCGCTACGTCTCGTACGACTCCACCCTCAAGGTGGGCCCGTACAACTTCGGCTGGTCCACCACGAAGCCGAACTGGGTCGAGCACTACCCGTACCAGGACGGCCTGCTGATCTGGCTGTGGGACAAGTCGCAGAAGGACAACAACACGAGCCAGCACCCGGGCTCGGGTCTGATCCTGCCGATCGACGCCAACGCCAAGCCGATGAAGTGGTCGGACGGCACCCTGCTGCGCAACAAGATCCAGCCGTACGACGCCCCGTTCAGCGCGTACTCGACGGACGCGTTCACCCTGCACAACAAGGGCGAGTCGCTGTTCATCAAGCCGAAGCCGGCGAACCTGGTCTTCGACGACCACAAGGGCAAGTACTACTACGACGAGAACCCGACCGGTTCGGTGAAGGTCGCTGACACCAACACCAAGATCAAGATCGCGAAGGAGACCTACGACGGTCTCCAGATGACGATCGAGGTTGGCCCCTCGGGCAAGTAATGGCCTGAAACCGCAGGTCAGAGCATGATCGGCCGTCGCCCTCTAGCGGGCGGCGGCCGTTCGCGTTTAGATGCGGGGGACGACTGTTCTTATTGACGGGGGAGCTGAGGATCATGCCAGGTGGAGGTTTCGTCAGATTGCCGGGCGGCAGCGTGGTGGTCGCACTGACGCTGCCGCGGCCGTCCGGCGAGGGCGGAAACGTCCGCGTGCTGGTGCACGCCGCGAACCGGGCCCGCGCCCTGACCAGGCTGCGGAACCTCGGCATGCGGGCGGTGTACCTCCGCGGCAACGCCCACCCCCCGACCCCGGACGAGATCACGGCGGTCCTCCACCACCCGGACGGCCTCCTGTGGCGGGGGGCGCCGGACCGCGCGGAGGAGCTGTGGCACCCGATCCGGGCGCTCCTGGGGCACTAGCGGGGCCTCTGCCGCCGGCCGGGGCCCGTGGCGGCCGGACGGCCGGCCCTGCCATGCCGGGGCGGCCGTCCGGCCCGGGCTGGCCGGCTGCGCCGCGGCCTAGTCGCGCGGCCGGCCGCCGACGCCGCCGACCAGGGTCACCCCGGCCGCCCGGAGGTCCTCCAGGGCCTTCTCGGTGGTGTGGGGGGCCACGGCGGCCGTCAGGTCCAGCAGGACGCGCGTGGTGAAGCCCTCGCGGGCCGCGTCGAGGGCGGTGGCGCGGACGCAGTGGTCGGTGGCGATGCCGACGACGTCCACCTCGCTCACGTGGCGCTCGCGCAGCCACTCGGCGAGGCCGGCGCCGTTCTCGTCGGTGCCCTCGAAACCGCTGTACGCGGCCTCGTACGCGCCCTTGTCGAAGACCGCGGCGACCGCGCCCGAGGCGACGGCGGGCGCGAAGTTCGGGTGGAACCCGACGCCCTCGGTGCCGGCGACGCAGTGCGCGGGCCAGGTGTTCTCGTAGTCCGGCTCCGCCGGGGGGAGGGCGAAGTGCGGGCCCGGGTCGATGTGGTGGTCGCGCGTGGCCACGACGTGCCGGTAGCCGGCGGTGGCGTTGCCGATCAGCTCGGTGATCGCGGCGGCGACGTCGGCGCCGCCGGTGACCGCGAGGCTGCCGCCTTCGCAGAAGTCGTTCTGTACGTCGACGACGATCAGTGCGCGGTGCATGTCGCGTGCCCTTCGGCTTGGTGTGGATGGTCGTACGGTGCGGCGCGTCGGGCCCTGCGGGTGCTCTTCCCCCACCCCGCCCCTTCCCGAAACTGTGGGCTCCGCCCCCAGACCCCCCGCCGCCTCGAACGCCGGCGGGGCTGGATCGTGCCGCCGCCCGGCAATCCCGGCCCGCCCGGCGCCCGAGCGCACCGGGCGCACAGCGACCGGGCCCTGGCGCCGCGCCTCTCAGCCTCGCCGGCGTTTGAGGCGCGGGGTCTGGGGCGGAGCCCCAGGGGCTTTCAGCCCCGCCGGCGTTTGAGACGCGGGTCCGGGCAGCGCCCGGGGAACGGTGGAAGGGCGGGTAGGGGACCCCGCCCCGCGCAGCGGCTCCCGGCCCGCAGGCTGCCGGCCCCGGCCCGCAGGCCCCGGCCCGCAGGCCCCGGCCCCGGCCCGCA
>NZ_JBEZWL010000029.1:0-63120 GCF_040648015.1 Streptomyces sp. NPDC029216
GCTGGAACAGCTCCCACAACTCATCCGGCACCAGCCGCTCAACAATTCCCGCCACGATCGACAGCCTACACAGCACGCCAAATGAGATGACGTCTTAGCACCTGCGACGCGGATTTGCTCGCGCGGCGCCCACTGCCAGCCCACATACCGCAGGCGCCTGGCGGCTAAGGATACGACCCCGACTATCCGATTAATCTCCGAGCCCCGTCTCGCGGAAGACGGGGCTCCTCCTTCGGCACGCTATCGCGGCTGGTATCTACATCTTGGCATTCTCGAAGAATGCCGCAGCCTGCGTCCACAGAGAGTCCAGTCATTCCTTCTGCGCCCGAAAGCATTCTCGGCACAAGCGCCTCCACCTTCTCCCCCCGCCAGGCGAGTGCATAGTCGTACTCCGTCGCCGACTCCAAGGCCACTCCCTCCAGCGTTACCTGATGCTCGAAGCCAGGCGCGATACGGTGTGCAAGCACGTTCCGGGTGCGTGCGAGCTCGACGTAGAACGACGAGTCCTTCACCGCCGCTAGCTCGATAGCCAAGCCGGAGCCAGGCCACTGCTTCGCGTACTCGGTCGTAACGGCCTTCGGGTTGATGCTCCTTCGAGTGTCGTCATCGGTGACGTGAGCGAACCCTGTCGGTCGGATCTGGGCACCAACAAAGTAGAGGCCGTAAAAGCTGCTCTCGAAGGCCGAGTGGAGCGAGACGACGAAGTCGAACAGCGCGGCCTGCGCGGCGTAGTGCCAATCGCGCCCGCGATCGTCCCGCTGCTGGCGGGCAAGCGCCAGCAACTCCTCGCCGGCCTCCCAGGCCCTGCGGTGCCGGTAGACGACTGCGACGGCCGCCCCAGTAATCTCCGCGCGGACATCTGGGGCACGCTACGGCTCGGTGATCTTCGCCGGCTTCACGGCAGCCTCTATATACGCCCGGTCGAAGGCGTCCTGGGGGAACCCGGGCGCGGCGTCCCGGCTGATTATCGTGTGCATGGAGGCGTTCCTGGCACCCTCTTCCAGCATTGTCTCGGAAGACGGGGTGGGGATACCAGCAAGGGATCGACTGCTGGCAGCGCGATCACTGTGAACGTTTTCAGCTTTGCCACTCCAGGGTGAGAGCGGCACTGGCGACTGACGTCATGTGGTGGGGGTGAGCGGGCCCTCCGGCAAACTGGCCCGGAGGGCCCGAGAAGAGTTCGGCAAGGAATTTCAGGAGCGGGGCGGCTCGGTCTGCGTACTCGGCGGCCTCGACATGCGGCCGTTGCAGTTTCTCGTGCCGGACGCGACGGCCGCCGCTGGGTGTCCCGGAGGCTCCTCGGCTGGGCCCGCTAAGCACAGCGGTTGTCTGTGCAAAGTTGCGGGGCGGTCGCCTCGCTGAGGAGCCGGCCCTGCGCTTCGGGTCGCAAGATGATCGTGGGGAGGGGACAGGAAGCATGCTCGAAGTACCATCCCTGCAAGGTTCTCCGGTCGGCGTTTTGCAGCGTCCGCCGTGGCGCGGTCGGACGGAGGCATTTGTGTAGAGAGGGCAGAGGGCAATGAGTGTGGCTGAGAGTTGGTCCCGCGTGATGACTCTTCTTCGGCAGCACGCCACGGCCGATCACGCGGATCTGCCAGGGCCCGCTACGGAGCCGATGCTCGCGGCCGCCGAGGAACGGATGGGTATCTCCCTCCCTGGGGATCTGCGGGCGTGGCTGTTCCAGAACAATCTGGATCTGCCTGAGGAAGATGTCGACGACGAAGTGGCATGTTGCGGCTTCGACGGGTTCCCGGACGAGGGAAGCTTCTTTCTGGGCATCCGGGCGATGGAGAAGCTCTACGCGAACCGCTCCATGCCCGGTGGATTCGACCCTCCGGACCAGCCGGACAATCCGTTCTGGCGTAACGAGTGGATCCCGTTCCTGTCGGACCGGGACGGCTGGATGGGAAAGTTCGTCGATGTGCGGGACGGGCGTGTCGGCAGGTGGTTCGTGGGTGAGATCACGGTCACGGGCGAGTACGAATCGATGGCCCAGTATTTCGACTCCGTAGCGGAGATGCTGACGAAGATCGCCGATGGCAGCTACCCGGTCTGTGGGGTCACCGAAGGTCGACTCGTCTGGTCGTGAGACGGTTCCCAACCGCATGACTGCCATCGCCAATCCTTCCTCGCCCTGGAGCGCCAATGAGCTTCGTCAGCGTTGACGTTCCAGGGTGAGGATGGCTGCGGCGATGGCGGTCATGCGGTTGGGACTGCAGCGGGCTCGGCGGAAGATCCGCCAGGACTTGAGTCGAGCGATGCTTCGTTCGACCGGTGCTCGTGCCGCTGACAGGGCGCGGTTGACTGTTTGCTGAGTCGTGGTGAGGTCCTGGCGAGGAGGCCGTCTGATGGGTGTGGTCACCCAGGGGCCGGCGCCGATGTAGGCACGGTCGGCGAGGATGGGAACACCCTGGCGTTCGCAGATCCGGATGATGCGGTGGGTGCGGGCCGCAGTCAGGTCGTGAGTGCGGCCGGGCAGCGCGGGCGAGATCCACAGCAGGTTGCCGGTGGGATCGGTCACCACTTGCACGTTCACGCCGTGCCGGCGGTGCTTCTGGGAGAAGTCGGCCCGGCTGTCGCCGACACGGTCGCACTCAGCGAGTGTCCCGTCGAGCAGGACGTGATCAGGGTCGGCTTCCCGCAGGACCCGCAGCAGTCCGGGCGCCTGGCGGGACAAGTGCTCGACGACGGCCGTGACATAGGCATGAGCGGTGCCGACGGATATCCCGAAGCCGACAGCGATCTGTGCGAGCGGGTCGTGCCGGCGCAGGTAGACCAGGCCGACGAGAGCACGCTGGTGAGGCGGCAGCTTGCAGCGTCGGCCACCCTCACGAGTGACGATGAGCATCGATACCCACTCGACCAGAGCATGAGGCAGGTCAAGTGCGGCAGGATGGGGAACCAACAGGGCTCCTGTGCCGATGGGTTGAGACTTCGAACACCTCCCTCAACGGCGCCGGAGCCTTGTGCGTTGCGGCCCTCATCCTGACTCATCCTGGCCACTCTGAAAGAGCTCTGTGATCGGATTCAGCGCGGAAGCCGCAAACACGAAGAATCGCCAGCTGGCGCGACGAGGCCGTTGGGGAACCAGCTGAGACACCAGCCTCTGACGGGACAGGGAGGAGCACAGCGCACAGGGATCTTCCGGCGCCGTTCCAGTTGCTGGCTTGAAGCCCAGTTCGCCAAGCATGGTCGTTGTCCCGGGCACAGCCGCCACCTCAACGAATGAGGCGACGGCCGCTACATAGTTCTCCGGAACCGCTACGGTGAGCCGTGCGGCCACTGATAGCACGACGCCCCCGGGGAGCGCATGAACGAGCCCATTGCGCCAGACAGTGCCGATCGGCCCGAAGGGGAGACGACATCGGCACCCGCCACTGTTCCCCCGGAGACGCATGCCGGGGAAGCCACGGCCGCAACCGGTGACGCTTCGCGAGGTTCCAGCACTTACGCCACCGGCGGTGGCGGCGTTTCGTTCGCGCACCGTGTCGCAACCGTCTATCTCGCCGGCCTACTGACCGGCGAACGACGGGCGGAGGTATCTGAGCTGCCGGTTCGGCGGGTGTCGTTTCAAACCGGGCCGGAGCACCCGGTGGACGACCTCCTTGTTCAGTGCGGCGATGGGGCCGCTGAGGTCATCCTCGCCGTGGCATGTCGAGCAACGCCAAACTTCGTCCAGAGCCATGCCGACACGGTGAAACTCGTCGGGTCACTGCTCGCCGAGATCGAGAAGTTCGACATCGACACTCACCGGGTGGCTGTCGCGGCAGCCGGTCGGTCCGACCAGTGGGATCAGCTCGCGACGCTCTGCGGCGTCGCGCGTGCCCACGCCGACCCGGAGTCGTTCCAAGCGGCCATGGACGTCGATGGCCGCTGGTCGAAGCCGGTACGTGAGCGCCAGCAGCATTTCCTGAGGATGGTCGAGAAGGCCGTCGACGACGACACCACACCGGGAGAAGTCCTACGGCTGGCATGGCGGCTGCTTGGCCGGCTACACATCCTCGGCTTCGCAGTACAGAGCCCGGACGAAGGTGACCGCGCGGCGGTCGCGACTTCGCTGGACGGCGTGGCGTCGGCAAACACAGACGGAGTGGCGGTCCGGGACCGGCTCGAGGTTGAGGCAACCCGCTACGATGCAACCGGTGCCGTGGTGGACCTCAAGATGCTTCGCCGTGACATGCACCTGGTTTTGGGCTCGGCCGCAACTAGAAGCCGACACGCGTGGTCGGTGCTTGCTGAACAACGCAAGCTTGCCGTCTCCGGAGTGCGAAGCACCATCGGTGATGAGTCATCCGGCGGCGCGGTCAAGATCTCGTTCGCCGACCGCCGCAAGCAACTCGCCGAGGCCCTACGCGAGGCTGGCGGCCATGCATCGGGTCTGTTGGTATCCGGCGAGTCGGGCATCGGTAAGAGCGCGTTGACGCTGTCGGCGATCGCCGGGTTGGAAGCCGCGGATCCCACCCAGTTTCAGGGGGTGGTGGTGAACTTCCGCAGCCTGCCGCAGTCGAGCATGGAGCTGCGTGCTGCACTCGGGATGGCGATGGAGGACGCGCTCGCGGAGCTGTCGGCACCTGAGCGCGTCCTTGTCATCGATGCGGCCGATGCTGCTCTGGAGCGGTCTGCCGGCCTGTTGAGTGACCTGGCGTCGGCAGCGGCTGAGGCGGGCGTAGGGCTCGTGGCAGTAACCTCTGACGTGGCATCGGATTTCGTACGGGAGCAGTTGGAGCTCGCCTTCGCGAAGCCCATTCCATCGTTCACAATGCGGCCACTGGGGGACGAGGACATCTCGGTCGTCTCAGATCACTTTCCGCTGCTGCGCGCGGTTCTGCGGGACCTGCCCACGAACTCGCTGCTCCGCAGGCCCGTTGTGCTGGACCTTCTGGCCCGGACAGGGGCGGAGCCCGAGAGCTCACTGGGCGAGTGGGAGTGCCTTCAGCTGGTGTGGAGCAAGGTTGTCCGGGGCGACGGACGTCCCGGGGTCGGTTCGGCGGAGGCACGCGAACGGACCATGCTGGCGGTGGCCGCTGCGACGATGAAGCTGCCCGAAAGCCGTCGGCCTGACGCAGGCGTGGATGCCGCAGCAGTCGATATGCTGCGTCGGGGCCATCTGCTCGCGCCAGCGAGCCCGTATCGGGATCAGCCGGAGTTCGCGCACGACGAAGTCCGGCGGTACGCAACCGCCATCCTTCTCGTTCGTGGCCAGAGCCCGACCGAACTGCTGGAGGTGGTCCAGGCGCCCCGGTGGGCGCTGTCGGCCGCCACGCTTGCGTGCAAGGGACTGTTGAAAGCACCGGACACTCGACCCGTTCGGAAGTTCATCGGACTGCTCTCGCAATTCCAGGCGTTCGCGGCAGCGCACGGGCCCAGGTGGACCGACGTCCCGGTGGAGGCGGTCCTGGAGACGCCGTTCGCGTACGAGTGCCTCAAATCGGCATTCACAGATCAGTCTGCCGACCTGACGCTCGGCGATGTAGTTCGAGTCGTCCAGCAGAGGCACAAAGCCAAGGGGCTGGTCGACCGCCTGATCTCGGGCCCCGTGGTACGGGTTCTCCTCGATAGCGAAACACCGTGGGACGTGTCGGAGCAATCGTTCGAACTGCTCGCGGACTGGCTGCAGGCCCTGTCGCTGGCGCAGGTACCGGCTGGCAACGGGCTACGCATTCGCTTGCGGGACCGTCTCCTCTCCTATTGGGATTCGTTCCCTCGGCGCGAAGCCAGCGGGGACCGACTGCACGGGCGGATGTCACAGCATCGTCGTTCGCAACGCAATTTGGACTACCACCTGACCAAGGAGGAGTTCGTCGAAACGTTGGCGCTGCTCGGACCGGACATCGACGATGCCGTCGAAGCGTGCCTCCGGACCATCGCGGACGACGCACCAGCGTTCCTTGCTCCCGCTGCGGACTCGCCGTTGAGCGCCCGAGCCTTGGCGCAGAAGGACCCGGAGCTGTTGGCGACGCTGATGGCGGCCTACTACATCGACGACGACCAAAGCTGGCACCGACAGGAGGGTGTCCGGCGGCATCAAGGCCGATGGACCAGTTTCGGACCGCCGTTCTTCCAGTACTACTTCGGTGGGTTCTGGCAGCTGTTCCAGACAGCGCCGTTGCGGACCTCGGTGCGGGTGCTCAATAGCGTTCTGAACAGCGGTGCGCGGGCACGCGTGGCAACACTGTCGCGGCTTGGTTCGCCCGGAGGTCTGGCTCGGTCCGTCGACGTCCGGGACGAGGAAGCGGACGGCACGCCGAAGAAGGGAGAGGGCGGAGACCGCGGTATGGTCCTGAACCTCGACGGCACCGCCCGCTCGTATGACGGCGACAGTCACGTGTGGTGCTGGTACCGGGGCACATCAGTCGGGCCCTACTCGGCCATGAGCGCGCTTCAGGCGATGGAACGCCTCGCCGACTCATGGCTGAGCCAGGGTGCGCCTCCGGGGAAGGTTGTCGCGGCCCTCCTGGACGGCTGCGAGAACCTGGCGATTCCTGGGATGCTGTTCGGTCTACTCGTGCGCCACATCGAGAACGTCGACGCCGAGCTCGACCCATTCCTCGCCGAACCAGTCGTCTGGGAGCTAGAGTTCGGCCGCCACGCGAGTGAGTACGTAGGGCTGCGTGCAACGAACGAAGGGCTCGCGAACCTCGAACGTCGCCGATGGACACCGCGTGAGGTCGCCATGTGGCTGATGATCCACGGCGGGGAGAAGCGCGCCGACGCTTTGAAGAAGGTCGCCAACCAACTTGTCGAGAACGGTGATCGGTTCGGGATCAGTCGGGAGCGCACGAAGAACTGGGCCGCCAGCCTGGACTCGGAGCGATACCGAATCAAGCACCACGGTGATGAGTTCCACATCGAGGTCGAATCTCCGCCTGAGATGCAAGCCGCGCAGGAGAAGCATGCGGCTCACCAAGAAATCGTGCAGACCGCCCTGCGGCTGCAGAATCGGTACTGGGGCTCGTCCAGACACAAGCCGGATTACGTGCCGCCCCTGTCGGACGAGATTGCCACAGACCTGGTAGCAGGCCGTGCCTTGCTCGAGTCCGATGGGGAGCAACTGCCGACTCGGCCAGTTGACGTCGTGGCCCACGTGGTCCGAGCAGCCGTCACACGAGCCGCCGCCGGGGATATGAAGGCGCTCGGTCCCGAAGCTCACTTCGCAACTGAGTTCGTCATCAGCATCGCGCTGTCGTTCAAGGACGCCGAGGATCAACGTCACGAGGGCCAGTACTTCGACCTCGGTGCCGACCGAGCCGTGGCCGCGACCCTGCCGGCGTTCCTCACGCCCGCACTGGCAGCACCACTCAAAGCGGCCGGTAGTTCGACTGAAGTCATCTCCGAAGCCGGTCTTGCGATGGCAGGCAGGGCGTCCTCGGAGACGCGGCTACACCTGACGCGTGGATGTGATGCCGTCTGGACGGTCCCGTGCCACTTCGCCCCTTGCATCCACCGGACCGCTTTGAACTGGGCCCTCGAGACCGCACGTTTCGCAGAAATCGGTCCGTGGGACCAGGAAGGCCAGCAACGGCGGGAAGTACAGATCACCGGCGACATTGCCAAACGCCTTCAGGTGCTCCCGGGTGACTCTGTCGACATCGCGACTCTCGACGCGGCCCTTCGCGGACTCGGCGCAGCCGCGTCGAGGGACCACTGTTGCACAGAGGAAGCAGCCGCGCTCCTGGCCTCATTCCTCGACATCCAGCGACGCGCCATGCTCGCACACGAGAAGGCGGGCTGGACCGCGGATGACCGCGGCATCCACACCCTCGTCGCCGCACGGGCCCTACTCGAAGGCTTCGCGAAGAACGGCGACGCCGGATCACTGCTCGAACACCTCGACGCCCTTCGCGTGGATGCAGGACTGATGTCGAACTTCCTCCACGGTCTTGCCGCAGCAGGTGCAGAGAACGAGCGGCTTGCAGACGCGGCCCGAGGTGCCTGGCCGATCTTGCTGCGCCACGCTGTTGGCTATCTAAGCGACGACACGAACCCATACCTCGACCATCACTGGGGCGACTGGGCCGCCGCCGCCCTGCTACCGGATCCTCGTACGTGGGCGGAAGGCATGCACAACGAGGTCGTCGGTCAGGTCATCGATTGGGTCCGTGCTGAAGACCTCCTTGAGTCGATCGACGATTGGCTGCCGATCGCTCGAGGGGAGGTCAAGTCCGTCGACGCGCTCATCGGCCTCCTACGGAGGCTCCCGGAGGAAGTCCAGGCCACCCGCGGTGTGCACTGGGTCTCCGACCTGTGCATTCAAGATGGACGTGTGACGGTCCCGAAGTCACATCTCTCGAACATTTGGCTCAAGGACGTGCGCAGAACGGCCGAGGAACTCGGCAGGTTGGACGAGTGGCAGATGCTCGTCGACTCCTTGGTCGTCGCCGGAAACGAGGGACTCGCACCGTACAGCAGGTGATGTCTCAGGGTCCCTGCCGAGAGCGCGCGGTCGCCAGTCTGGTCGTGATCCCTCACACGTCCGTGCGACGCGAGTATGGGTGGGCGCTGATGCGGGCGGGTGCGAGGTCACCGTCGCAGGGTCGTCCGACTTAACGTACGGCACGGGGCGTGCCCACCCCGGAGTGCCAACAGCCGCTGGGGAGAATCTGGGGAGAATGAAGCCCCTTGGGGAGCGGCTGGGGAGGATCGACCGCATCGATCGGCAGTACGGTGAAAGGGCCGGAAAGCCGGGTCGTCGCAGGTCAGAGCGCCTCTCCGGCCGATTCTCGCAGGTCAGCGCCCCGAGGGTGACGGCTTCAAGAAGATCTCCTCGTGGGCCGCCATCCTATTTGCACCCACCCTGGTCGGCACGATCTACGGCATGAACTTCGAGGACATGCCAGAGCTGAAGTGGGCGGGCGGGTACCCCCTCGCAAGCGTCCTGATGGGGGTTGTATGCGTCAGCTTGTACACGATCTTCAAGCGCCGGGACTGGCTGGACCGACTGAGCCCGGCCTCCAGGAGTGGTCCCCCCTGTGAGAGGCTCTATGGCCCCAGGTACGAAATCAGGAGGTCCGGCCCGGTCCTTCGTAGGCGTGGGAAGACGAGGACCGCGGCGATGGCTGCCGGGATGAGAGACCACGGAGATTCGACTCCGATCTTGCCGCCGTACCAGGTACCCAGCCAGCCCACCGCGCCCACGATCGCCAGCGCGATCACCAGGTGCAAGGTCTCCCTCACGGCCGTGTGGTCGGTCACCGGCTCCAAGTCCTTGAGTTCCTCCTCGGGAAGCAGCGCGCCGAGCCGGCCGGAGGCATGGTTCTCGGCCGCGACGATGAGTAGACGCGAGAGCTCCCTGGCTCCGGCGACCGGGTCGGTGTCGAGCTGGAGCTCGGCCTTTCGAAGCGCGGCGGCCACGTGGCGGGCATGGAGTGTCAGGTGTTTTCGTCTTGGGGAGGTCCGCGGGATCGTTCCGAAGCGATGGGGTCCGCGAAGGAAGGCACGCTCCGCAAGGCGAAGGTCCTTCGACACCCACTCCACCTGCGCGGCATGGGTGCTGGCCGGTGATGTCACCAGGTAGGCGCAGGAGCCGATCGCCCTGAGGGCCAAGGCCACGGGGGAGGACTGTCGGATGACGCGAAAGCGTCCTCGGCCGAAGTAGGTGACCCAGAGCCTCCAGGCGAAGGGCCACGTGTACATGATTGCGACGAGGACGGAGGGCAGGAGCAAGTCGGAGATCGATCTGGCATCTGCGACAAGAATGCTGACGGCAGCCACGATCGGGAACACGCAATGGCTGACAAGGGCCCCGATCAACAGGATTTGGTTGGCGCGCGCCACGGTGAACAGCCGCTGTGCGGTGGACCGGCGTACTGACGGGGGCAGTCTGGGCCCCTGCCCGACCGCTTCCAGGTCTTCACCCAGCAGGCTGGTCCACTCGACGATGCTTGAGCGGAACCGGGGCCAGTTGCTTCGTGCAGTGCCCTTGAAATGCCACCAGGTGAGCCGACGGATCCTGCTGAACACCATGCCCCCTCATCCCCGTGTTGCCTCCAGGAGGGTTGCATCGCGTTCCGTTCCAGACGAGCGGTGTTGCCGACCTGTGACGGCGTGGTGCGGCGCCGGAGCGCCCGAAGCCGGCACGGCGACGGCGGGCGCTCCCTCACGTTCCCGACGGCCGCGGCTGTTCCGGGGGGACCGAGCTCTCGGCGACCGCCATCCACTGGTCCAGGTCGGCCTGGGTGAACTCGGTCCACGGTGGGATCTCGGGGAGCTGTCGGAGGAGGTCATAGGCCTCGGGGATCTGGGCGCCACGGAGGACAGGGCAGTGGCAGCCGGTGATGGCCTCGGCGTTCAGGTGTTGGAAGTCGTTGACGACCGCCCCGAACTTCTGCGTGTCCAGCAGGGCGACCCAGGGGGAGACCAGCCTGCCGCCGAAGAACTGGCCGTCGCGGAATTCGTCCGGCGACAGCGCTGCCGATTCGGGCATGGGGGTCGGCACGTTCGTGGCGAAGGTGTCGACGGCCCACAGGACGTTGGTCTTCCGGTCGAAGAGAGCACGGGTGGTGGGGTTGTCGTACAGGGGCGGTCGTTTGGCGACCAGGATGCGGTCGCCCGCGTCGATCGTGTCGCCGTCCGTCATGAAGCGGCAGCGGTTGATGGGAGTCTCCCACTCCTCCGCCATGCGGCCGATGGAGAACCACGTCGTCAGCAGGGTCGCGTTCGGGCACTCGGCGAGGACCGCCAGGAGGTTGCCGGCGTGGTCGCGGTCGTCGTGGGTGAGGAAGATCCACCGTACGTCCAGGGGATCTACGACGGACCAGGCCGCCTCCAGCCATTGGGCACGCACCGCGGGCGCCCCGGTGTCGACGAGGATCGGTTCGGCTCCTCGGATCACCATCGAGTTCATCGGAAAGTGGCCGACCGGCGGGGCCTCAAGGGCCCACGGGATGACGAACGTCTCCTCGGCGATCTTGTACGGCTGCAAAAGGTTGAACGTATCCATGGTTGTCATTGGCTGCTCTCCCTAGGGCGGAGTCGCCGCAGCGTCCATAAACCCAGTGCAGCCCTGCGCCAGGCCGTCGTCAACCGCAGGACTCGGGTGGTCGGCTCCGCCGCGTTCCCTCACGGCGGTGGCGGAGGGCCTCCGCCGTGGTCCTCGTCCCTCCCGTGCGTCCCGTCCGCGAGCGGCATGAAGCCGATGCACTCCACGTCGATCTGGTCGGCCAGCTCCACCAGTACGCCGGCCAGGCCGAGGGTCGTCCCCGGATCGAGGTCCGTCTCACCGTCGTACACCGAGTGCAGCCACCCGCCCGCGAGACGCCGCAGCAGGGCCGTGACCTCGTCGGCGGGGATCAGCAGCCCGCCGCCCGCCACCGAGACCAGGGGTACGTACGCGTTCATGGTCACACCTCTTCCGCTCCGCTCCGCTTCTCCGTGACCGCACCGTGGCCAGGCCCGTCAGCCGTCCGGCCTGGCGGCCGCGATGGCCGCGAGGGCCGATCCCGGATCCTGTTCCACCACCAGGTCGCCCAGGCTGACCACCCCGACGAGCTCGCCGTCCCCGGTCACCACCGGCAGGCGGCGCAGGGCCTTGCGCCGCATGAGGCCGATGGCCTCGTCGACCCCGTCGTCGGGGCGGACGGTGACCGGGTCGCTACTGCAGACGGCCTGGACGGTCGTCTCCGCGGGGTCCCTGTTGTCGGCCATGGCGCGGACCACGAGGTCCCGGTCGGTCAGGATGCCCCGGAGGCGGCCCTCGTCGACCACGAGCACGTCGCCGATGTCGGCGTCACGCATCACCCGCGCGGCCTCCGCCAGCGAGGTCAGCTTCTCGACGGTCACCGGATTCCCGGTCATCACCTCGTGCACACGGCGGGTCATGGCTCCTCCCAGTGCCGGATACGGCTCCACCAGGCGGCTACCCGCGCCGGGGCGGGGCAATCGCCCCGCCCCCCGGCGCGAGTCCGGTGGGGGCGGGACGCGCCGGGTGAACGGCGTGATGTCCGCCTACCGGCGGCACCTGGCCACGGGGGGCGACGGGGAGCCGTGGCGCCGCGGGTTCCGCGGCCGGCGCCTCAACGGGGTGCGGCCGCCGGGGCGGGCAGGACAGTGTCGAGCCGGTGCAGCGCGGCCCGGCGCTGTACCAGCGCCAGCCCCGCCACGCCCGCGCCGAGCGCCAGCCAGCCCGCCGGTCCCGCGGCCATGACGGCGCCGGTCAGCAGCAGCGGTCCGGCGGCCTTCTGGGCCGACGGGGAGATGCCCGCCACGCCCAGGTACGAGGCCCTGGCCTCCCCCGGTGCGAGGGAGACGGCCAGTTCCCAGGAGCACACCGAGCGCACCAGCTCGGCGGCGGTGACCAGGACCGCCGCGCCGAGCAGGGTGGCGGAGGCGGTCCAGGGGCCGTGGGCGGGGGTGAGCGCGAGGAGCGCGCAGGCGGCGAGGAGGAACAGCCCGTACCAGGCGACGGCGGCGGCCGCCTGGTGCGGGGTGCGGACCTTCGCGGACACGGTGAGCTGGAGGACGACCACGAGCACGGTGTTGACCGCGAGGAACGCCGGGACGACGGCGTGCGGCGCGTCGGTGTGGTGGACGAGCCACAGGGGCAGGCCGACGTTGAGGAGGGAGTCGTCGAGGTTCATCGGGATGTCCAGCAGGACGAAGCGGAGGTAGCCGCGGTCGCGCCAGGGGTTGCGGCCGCCGGACGGAGTGCCGACGGACGGGGTACTGCCGGACGGAGTGCCGCCCGGCGGGGTGCCGCCGGACTCCTCCGGCCGCGCGGGGGTGACCAGGCGTCCGCGGCCGAGCGGTTCGCGGGTGCGCCACACCAGCGCGGACGCCACGAGGAAGGAGAGCGCGTTGCCGAGGATGAGGAGCTCGTACGCGCCCCGGGTGCCCACGGCGAGGCCGACGGCGGCGATGCCCGCGCCGACGGCGTACCCGGCGTTGGCGGCGCTGCGCGACAGGGCCTGGTAGGTGGCGCGGCGTTCGCCCGCCACCCGGGTGGCGAAGAGCATTTCGAGGGTCTTCGCGGCCCGGTCGCCGAGGTGGGTGAGGGCGACGATCGGGAGGACCAGCTCGAAGCGGGTGACGACGAGCATCGCGCAGAGGGCGGCGAGCCGCAGCAGGTGACAGGCGATCAGGAGGGGGCGTACGGGGAACCGGTCGGCCAGGTGGCCGGCGAGTGGTGAGCCCGCGATGCCCGCGACGGCGCCGACGCCGAGGAGCAGGCCGAGGCGTCCGGCGTCGAGGCCGACGACGAAGGTGAAGAAGAGGACGGACGAGGCGGCCCAGACGCCGGTCCCGGTGCGGTCGAGGAGCTGGGCGAGCAGCATGATCCGTGCGTCGCGGCCGCCGGGCGGTCGTCGCAGCTGTGCGATCAGACCGCCCGGCGGGGCGTCGTGCCCGGAGTCCCGGCCGCCGCCCTCCCCCGCGTCCGTCCCGGTTTCCCTGCCGGTGCCGTTGTCCTGGCCTGCCGTACTGGGCCGTCCCATGCCGGGCCTCCGCCTTCCCCCGTCCGAAAGTATCTCGATGTCGAGATATCAGGCCGTAGCCTGCCCCCTCATCTATCTCGACGTCAAGATATTTCGGCTCGGGGCCCCGGTACGGCCGGGGCCCGCGGCTAGCGCGGCAGGAGCGCCGAGGCCACCCCCGCCGGGACCGGGGCCAGCCCGGCCGGGCGGGTGGTGAAGGTGCCCCGGCCCTGGGTGCGCCCGCGCAACCGGGAGGCGTAGCCGAACAGTTCGGCCAGCGGCACCGTCGCCGTGACCACCGCGGTCCCGGCCCGGGTGGCCGAGCCCGTGACCCGGCCGCGGCGGGCGGCGAGGTCGCCGAGGACCGCGCCGACGGCCTCGTCGGGCACGGTCACGGTGACCTCCGCGACCGGTTCCAGGAGCTCCAGCGTGCTCGCGCGCAGGGCTTCCCGCAGCGCGAACCGGCCGGCCGCGCGGAACGCGAGCTCCGAGGAGTCCTTGGAGTGGGTGGCCCCGTCGGTGAGGACGACCCGCAGCCCCGTCACCGGGTGCCCGCCGAGCGGACCCTCGGCGAGGGCGTCCCGGCAGCCGGCCTCCACGGCCCGCGCGTACTCCTGCGGAACCCTGCCGCCGACGACGGCCGAACGGAACGCGAAGCCGGGCTCGCCCAGCGGCTCGACGTCGATCACCACATGGGCGAACTGGCCCGCGCCGCCGTCCTGTTTGACGTGCCGGTAGACCAGCCCGGTGACCCCGTCCACCACGGTCTCCCGGTAGGAGACCCGGGGCCGGCCCACGACGACCTCCACGCCCTGGTCCCGGCGGATCTTCTCCACCGCGACCTCCAGATGGAGCTCGCCCAGCCCCGACAGCACGGTCTGCCCGGTCTCCGCGTCGGTCCGGACCGCCAGCGAGGGGTCCTCCTCGGCGATCCGGGCCAGCGCGGCCGCGAGCCGGCCCGTGTCGGTGCTGCGGCCCGCCTCGACCGCCACCGACACCACCGGGTCGGCCACCGTCGGCGGTTCGAGGAGCAGCGGTGCCCCCGGCGCGCACAGGGTGGTGCCGGCCCGCGCGGCCTTCGGCCCGATCACGGCGACGATGTCACCGGCCACCGCCTCCTCCCGTTCCTCGTGCCGGTCGGCCTGCACCCGCAGGATCCGCCCGATGCGTTCCGTCCTGCCCGTACCGGCGTCCAGTACGGTGTCGCCCTTGCGCAGGGTGCCCGCGTAGAGGCGTACGTACGTCAGCCGTCCGGTCGCCGTCGCCGTCACCTTGAAGGCGAGGGCGGCCAGCGGCTCCGCCGGGTCGGCGGGACGGCCCTGCACCGCGGGCATGTCGGCCGGTGACGGCAGGTACGCCACGACGGCGTCCAGCAGCGGCTCGATCCCGCGGTTGCGGTAGGCCGAGCCGCACAGCACGACGACACCCTCCCCGGCGAGGGTCAGCTCGCGCAGGGCGCGGACCAGCGTCGCCTCGGCGAGGGAGCCCGTCGCGCAGAACTCCTCCAGGGCCTCCGTGTGGAGCTCGGCCACCGTCTCCTCCAGGAGCCTGCGGCGCCGCAGCGCCTCCTCCAGCAGCGCCTCGGGGACGGGAGCCGTCTCGTACGAGTCGGCGCCCGCGCCCCAGAGCAGGGCCCGCATCCGCAGCAGGTCGACGACGCCGGTGAAGGCGTCCTCCCGGCCGACGGGCAGCTGGACCACCAGGGGGACGGTGCCGAGCCGCCGCCGGATCGAGGCGACGGCCGTGTCGAGGTCGGCGCCCGCGCGGTCCAGCTTGTTGACGAACGCGATGCGCGGCACGCCGTGCCGGTCCGCCTGCCGCCACACCGACTCGCTCTGCGGCTCGACCCCGGCGACGGCGTCGAACACCGCGACGGCCCCGTCGAGCACCCGCAGGGAGCGCTCGACCTCGTCGGCGAAGTCGACGTGGCCGGGGGTGTCGATCAGGTTGACGCGGTGCCCGTCCCAGGCGCAGCTGACGGCCGCGGCGAAGATGGTGATGCCGCGGGCGCGTTCCTGGGCGTCGAAGTCGGTGACGGTCGTCCCGTCGTGGACCTCGCCGCGCTTGTGGATGGTGCCGGTCGCGAAGAGGATCCGCTCGGTGACGGTGGTCTTGCCCGCGTCGACGTGGGCGAGGATGCCGAGGTTGCGGACGGCGGTGAGGGGGTTGGAGTTGGCGTGGGTACGCGTGCGCATGGCCCGTGGCCTTTCGGATGCCGTGGATCGGGGAAGAGGGCGGCGCGATTCCCGTGCGTGCACGAGCGGACATGACGATGCGTCATGAGCATGTGTGCAGAGGCCTGTTCGTGGCCCCGCGTCACGGGCGTACGGTGACAGCCGCGCAGCTGTTACCGCGCGGCGCGAGACACCGGGATCACGTCGTACCGGGACGGGGGAACGAGGGCGGCGGCGGTGTGCGTATGCATGACCCTGTTCCCCTTCTCTTCGTTCGACGGCATGGGCGCGCGGGCCGTTTCGGCGGCGCGCACGGCGAGTGTAGGCAGGATGCGCCGGCCGGGGCACCGTATTTTCGCGACCTCAGACGAGGAGTCGTGCGCGCAGCCGGGCGGTGGTGGCGGGGGTGATGCCGACGGTGTCGGCGAGGTAGCGGGACGGGGAGCCGTAGCGGGCGGTCAGGTCGGCGAGGACCAGGGCCATGACGGTGGCCGGGGCGCGGCCGTACGAGGGCCAGAGCAGGGTGCGGTCCGGGTGGGCGGCGTGCCAGTCGGCGGTGAGGCGGGCGGTGGCGAGCTCGGTGAGGGCGAAGTCGGCCAGGATCTGCTCCTCGGGCACGTCGAGGAGGGTCAGGACGAGGGCGGCGATCAGACCGGTGCGGTCCTTGCCGGAGGTGCAGTGGAAGACGGCGGGTCCGGGGCCGTCGGCGATGAGCTCGACGGCCTGCCGGATCTCCTCGGCCCCGTCCTCGGCGACCTCGGCGAAGCGGTCGGCGAGGTAGCGCCAGGGGTCGAGGGCGGGGTCGATCGCGGCCTGGTCGTAGGGGCGGTGCTCGATGCTGAGGTTGGCGTAGGTGAAGCGTTCCGGTTCGGGTATCCGGCCCTTGGCCTCGATCTCCCACGGGTAGCGCAGGTCGATGACGGTACGGATGCCGAGGCCGAGGAACCGGTCCCAGTCACCGTCCGCGGTGTCGAGCTTGCCGAGGGAGTCGGCCCGGTAGAGGACGCCCCAGGCGACGGTCCGGCCGTCGGCGGAGCGGTAGCCGCCGAGGTCGCGGAAGTTGTGGAGGCGGGTGAAGGGGATGTGACGCCGGCCTGGCACGGTGAACTCCTGGGGTGGATGCGGTGGTTGTGCTGCCAGGATGCCTCATGCACCGGCGGGGTGCGGTGAGGCGATGTTCCACAGACCGTCCGCCCGGGTCACCGACCAGTCGCCCGGCAGGTCGAGGTCCCCTGCGAGCGTGACGCCGGTGAACTCGGCCCTGGCGTGGAAGGCCGCGCCTTCGAAGGTGAGGCCGGCCCGGAAGGTGCAGTCCGCGATGGAGACGGTGCCGTCGAAGGTGGCGACGTCGAAGACGGTGTCGGTCGCGAAGTCGGCGCGCAGGAAGTGCACCGGGCCGTGGAAGCGCGCGCCCCCGAAGGCGCTTGCGGCGTTCTCGACCCTCATGTCACGCCACGTCAGCGGACCTGAGAAGACCGCCCGTTCACACGTGACTCCGCCCGCGCAGATGGAACCGGTGAACACGGCCTGACCCTCGAAGGCGGCGCCGGTGAAGAGCGCGGGAGCTTCGAACACGACCGTGTCGAACTCCGCTTTCCTCCCGAACGTGACGGAGGTGAAATCGGCCAGGCGGTCGAACCGGGATTCCCGGAAGACCGCATCCCCCTGACAGACCGCCCGGTCGAAGGACGCCGGGGCCGCGAACCTGGCGCCGGTCACCGTCAACGGGCCCGCCCACACCGCGTGTTCGAAACGCACCGGTTCGGCGAAGGTGGCCCCGTCCAGCGTGGCGGGGCCTTCGCACCTCACCCGGCCGAACTCGGCCACACCTTCCACCGTGACACCGTTCAGGACCATCTCGCCTTCCATGACGGCGAGTTCGAAGGTGACACTCCCCATCCAGGTACTCCGGGTGAAGTGCGCCATCTGGGCGAACACCGCGCCGCGGAAGACCGCCTTGCCCTCGAAGCTGATGCCGACGAACATCGCCACGTCCAGGAAGACCGTCCGTTCGAAGGAGGCCTCACCGACGAACACCGCCCCGGAGAACCTCGCCGGCCCGACGAACGTGGCGCCCGAGAAGTCGGCCTCTCCCGCGAAAACCGCCTCCGTCTCCTCCCAGCCGTGCTCGAAGCGCGCACCGGTGAAAGCCGCATCGCCGAGCCGGACGATCCCCGTCCCGGGCTCGCGCACGGCGTCGAGCACCCGTCCCAGCAACTCCCGTTCGAACGGGACCCCGCGGAGGTCGAGCGGCGAGCCGGGGCCGAGAGCGCCCAGTACCGCCTCCTGCTCCTCGGCCGGCAGGTGGGCGAGACAGGCGTGGCGGCCCGGCGGCCGGATGCCCGCACAGCCCCGCAGGGGATCCCCGGGGGCGCGGGCGCCGCAGCGCGGCCAGCCGGTCAGGAGCTCGCCCGCGTCGTTGCCCGCGAGCGTCAGCGCCCGCGCCAGCGGCCGGGAGTCGTCCTCGCACACCCATCCTGCGTCGGTTCCCCCCAGGGGTTCGAAGGCTGCCAAGGCCATCGGACCGACCCGGGCCGCGAGCGCCTCGTACAGGGCTCCGGACAGGGCGAAGCACAGGATTCCACGGTTGCGCACGTCCGCCAGCCAGGCCGCGATCCGGGGGTGCCCGAGCGGCGACTCGCCGCCCTCGAACCCGAGGGCCACCACGAGCGGCGGGTGCACGCTTCGCCTGGCGCGGTAGCCGTCGAGCGCCGTCGGCAGGTCGGCCAGGAGCCGCCCTGCCCTGCCCATGCCCCCCGGCAGGGCCAGCGGAACGGCTGCGGAGCGCCCGTCCTCCGTCACGGTGGCCGGACCGGGGACTCCGCCCGCCTCCAGCCACCGTGTGACGGTCTCCCGCATCTCGGCCGCCGTCCAGGCGCCGTACGGAGCGCCCGCCTCGCCCGCCCGCAGCTCCACGGCGAGCCGCGGCCCGGGTGACCCGCCCCAGGCGCGGGCCAGCGCTCCCGCGGCCTGGGGATGGGCGCGCAGCGCCGTACGGAAGGTGTCCTCCCCGATCAGGGCCTCGCCCGTCAGGAAGACGATGCGGTCGCGCAGCACCGTGTGCACCACCCCGACCAGTCCGCCGTCGAGGAGCACCGGGCCGCCCGCGAACTGCATCCAGCGTTCCGGTTCGGGGGAGGGCGCGAGGAGCTCTCCGTTGAGGGCTCCCCTCCCCCGGGCCGGCTCGGCGGTCAGCGTGATGCGCTCCCCCGTGTCCGTCAGCCCGTCGACCTGCGCCCGGCGGCCGGATCCGAACGGCAGCGCCGCCCATTCCGGCGGCACGAACCCCACCGGGTCCACCAGGTCCTCCTGGCTCTCCAGCAGCAGCACGCGCGGGACGGCGTCGTCCCACCACACGGCGCGGCAGGCCACCTCCCGGCCGCCCGCCCGGACCCACGCGACCGTCTCCACCGGTCTCGGGACCTCGGCGGCGGTGAGCACCAGCCGGGGGGCCAGCAGTGTGCCCACCTCCCCCGCCTCGGGCAGCAGCTCGAACCGCACGCGGACCACCCGGTCGGCCGGCCCGGGCTCGCCCGGCCCCCGTTCCGCGAACGGCTGGGCCCCCTCCGGTACCTGGCGCCGTCCTTCCGTCCCCGTCGTGACCCGGGTCGCGGAGAAGTCGGGGCCGGTGCCCCGGTTGCGGGACATGAACTCCCACACCCGGCGGCGCACCAGTTCCCGTACCGCCGCCACGTCCCCGCGCAGCTGGGAGCCGAGCAGCACCTCCCGTACCCCCGGCAGGAAGTCGAACTCGGCTTCCTCCAGCCGCTGTTGCCCCTCCCACGGGGCGAAGAGCCCGCCGAGGGCGACCTCCGCCAGGTGGCCGTGTTCGGAGCCCCGCAGCAGGGAGCGGCGGACCAGGGTCATCACGGGCAGGGTCAGCGGGACGGCGGCCAGGTGCGCGGCGAGCTGCTGGGCGGTCGGGGAGGCGCCGGCCCGGAAGCGCTCCACGAGCTCCAGCGGGTCGGCGGCCCGGCGCGGCGGGGCGCTCCCGCCGCGCGGCGGCCCGGGGGCGGCGTCCAGGCGCAGGCAGGCCAGGCGGCGCCAGCGCCCGTCGCCGGACACCACCCGGACGAGGCGGGCCAGGCTCCCGGAGGCGAGTCCCACGACGGGCACCACCGGCCCGCCGCCGCGCGCCCGCCGGGCCGCCGGGACCCGCTGCCAGGAGCGGGTGGCGGCGGCGGGGCGGTCCGAGCGGACGGCGAACGGCACGGGCCGTACGGCGCCCCGGGTCCACAGCCGTTCGGGCAGGACGTTCAGCACGGCCACGGCGTTGTGGGCGCTCCAGTGGCGCAGGACCGCGCGCAGCGGGCCCTCCTGCCAGCCGCCCGCGACGGTGTCGGAGACGACGAGGATCAGCCGCCGGCCGGCCGGGTCGGCCAGTTCGAGGGGGTTGCGGGGCGGTCCGCCGGGGCCGCGGGCGAGCTGCGGGGTGCCGCCGCGGCCGGTACCGGTCAGCTGCCAGGTGCGGACGTCGCGGAAGACCCCGCTGCGGGTGAGGACCCCGCGCAGTTCGGCGACGAGGTCGGACCACAGCAGCATCGAGTGGTGGGCGTCGACGACCAGGGCCAGGTCCAGCCAGCGGCTCTCGGCGGGGCGCAGGACGGGGGTGGGGACCATGGCCTCGATGCTGCGTTCCACGGTGAGCTGCTCGTCGAGTTCCTCGCCGGGGCCGCCGATGGAGCGGCGTCCGACGGGCCGCAGGGATCGCATCAGGCCGAGCGGGTCGTCGAGGGAGGCGGTGCGCGGCAGGCGCAGGGGTATGCCGCGCCTGCCGTTCTCCCCCTCGCCGTGGCCGGCGGACGGGTCGGCGCGGGTGGTGGCGGGGAAGAGCTGGGCGGCGCCCGCGCCCGCGCCGGCGCCGGGCGCGTGGGGCGGGCCGGGCTCGGGGGCGGGCGGGGGCGAGGCGGTTTCCGGTTCGGTGCCGTCGGCCGCGGGGGGCTGCGTTCGGGCGTCCGCGGCGGCGGGGTCGACGCGCGCGGCCAGCCACAGGATGTCGGCGATCTCCTCGGCGCCGACGGCGGTGCGCGGGGCGGCGCCGTCCTCGGCGCCTTCGGCGAAGGCGGCGAGCAGCCTCTCGATCACGCCGTGGGCCCGGTCAGGTGCTGCATGACGGTGGCGAGGAACCGGTCTCGGTCGCCGGGCGCCGACCAGGCGCCGGCCAGGCGCAGTTGGATGGCGTTGAGGAGCTGGTCGGTGGCCAGGTCCCCGTCCTCGGCGCGTTCGAGGAAGCTGCGGACGAGGTCCTGGTACTCGGTGCCGTCCGCCCCGGTGATGTCGACGCCGAGGCGTCCGCGCACGATGCGGGCGAGCTTCTCGGGCCCGGGCGCCTCCAGGTGGAGGCGGACGCAGCGGCGCAGGAAGGCGGGCGGGAAGTCGCGTTCGCCGTTGCTGGTGAGGACGACGACGGGGAAGTAGCTGCACTGCACCCGGCCCTGGGTGACGGCCACGCCCGCGTCGGGGTCGTCGTCCGTGCCGATGGCGACGGTCGGCTCCTCCTTGGCCAGGCGGGCGAGTTCGGGGATGACGAACCCGCCGTCCTCGAAGACGGTCAGGAGGTCGCCGGGCAGGTCGATGTCGCTCTTGTCGATCTCGTCGATGAGCAGGACCCGGGGCCTGCGCTGCGGCAGCAGCGCGGTGCCGAGCGGGCCCAGGCGCAGGTAACGGGCGATGGAGGGGGCGGCGGATCCGGGCGGGGCGGCGGCCGGGGCGCCGGGGAGGCGGACCTGTTCCAGGCCGGCCTCCTGGAGCCGTCCGATGGCGTCGTACAGGTAGAGGCCGTCGCGCAGGACGGTGCGGCTGGTGATCGGCCAGTGCAGTACGGGGCCCAGGGCCAGGTCGGCGGCGATGCTGTAGGCGAGGGTGGACTTGCCGACGCCGGGCTTGCCGGTGACGAGCAGCGGCCGGCGCAGGTGGAGGGCGGTGTTGACGACGTCCTTCTCGGGTTCGTCCGGGACGTAGCCCTCGCCGCGCCGCCGGGTGCGCTCCCAGGCCTCCCCCGTGCGGCCGGGCGGCCCGTAGGCCGGGTCGGGGACACCGGTGAAGTCCCGCCAGGGCGGCGGCGATCCGGCTTCCAGCCGGGCGCGGCGGTCCTCGCCCGGACCCTCGCCCTGGTACAGCCACCAGTCCTTCGCCACTGCCTCTTCCTCCGTCGTCGCGTGAAGTCGTGCGGTCGGTCGGGTCGTTCGCGTGGTGCGGGTCGTACGGGGTTCAGGCCAGGGAGCGGAGGTCGATGGTGTCGTCGGGATCGTCCCACAACAGGACCAGCCGGTCTGCCCCTTCGGCCGCGCCCCCGGCGGCCGCCCGGCGCACTTCGCGTACGCGGGCGGGCAGTCCGAGCACCGCCGGTGCGCCGGGGAGGGCCTCCGGGGAGAGCAGTGCGGGCAGGCCGCCGGCCGGGGCGCCGCCGCCGCGCCGCCAGACGGCGACGGGCACCCCGCCTTCGAGGAGCGCCTCCTGCAGGGCGTCCGTCCGGGCCGCCGAGGCGTGCCCGAGGACGCAGGCGGGCGCGGTGCGGGCCCCCAGCTGCACTCCGAGGGCGTCGGTGACCTCCGGGTCCTCGACGACCCGTACGGTGTCCCGGTGCCGGCCGCCCTGGGTGTGCATCCAGCGCCACTTGGCGCGCCATTCGGTGCGGGTGTCCTCACGCTCCTGCGGGCAGCGGACCACCACCTCGTACAGCATGCCGAGGGGGCGGGTCCGGCCGGCGGGTCCGCGGGGGACGGGCCACTGGTCGAAGTCGGTCTCCAGCATCTCGTACGGCACGTGGAACTCGATCCGCGCGACGCCCCCGTACGGGGAGCCGGGGTCGGGCTCCGCTCCCAGCAGGGCGAGCTGGCGTACGAGTGCGGCCCGAACGGCGGCCGGGGTGACCGGGCTGCCCTCCGACTCCCATATCTGGCGGGTCCGTTCGCCCCGCAGCCACATCCGGGCCAGCAGGCCGTCCTCGCCGCCGGCCGGGGACTCCAGCCGGACGTGCAGCACGGCGTGCCGGGCGGGGGCGGGCGGCGGGCGCAGCACGGGCAGGGCCAGGCGTTCGCGGGTGGCGCGGACCCACTGGGCGAGCCGGTCCGCCCAGGCCGGGTCGCCCAGGCCGCCGGGCGTGCCCCGGGGGCGGGCGGCCCGGTCGGCGAGGTAGTGCACGAAGGGCACGGCCAGGGGCATGCCGCTGCGGCCGCCCTGCCGCTCGTCGAGGTCCCAGACCACGTCGAGGAGGCTGTCGGCGGGCAGCCCGTCGTGGACGGGGGTGGTGCAGCCCGCCGCCTTGAACGCCCAGGCGTAGGCCTCGTAGGCGCAGCGCGGCAGCTCGCGGCCCTCGAAGAGGCCGCCGAGTCCGTCCCAGCCGGCCTGGTCGAGCCGGGCGGCCCGCGGCGGGGGCGGCCCGTACAGGCCGTCGTCGAGGAAGGAGGCGGCGTCCCAGTCGCGGTCGACGATGAACTGGGGCAGCTGCCAGCCCTCGCCGCGCTCGCGCAGTTCCTGGAAGGCCCGGTGGATCCGGCGGGCGGCTTGCGGGAGGGCGGTGACGCCCTCGCGTACGGAGCGGTCGCCGAGTTCGCCGAGCAGGGCCTCGGTGAAGCGGCCGGCGCCCCGCTCCGCGTCGTTCTGCGCGGCCTCGCCCTCGCGGGAGGCGTAGAGCCGGAACTGCCGCCGTCCGGGGACGGTGGCGCCGCCGCCGTAGTCGTTGCTGCCGAAGTTCCACCGGCTGTCGCGCGGCGCGTCGACCCGGCAGGCGTCCACCAGCGCGGCCTGGAGCGGGAACTGGCGGTGCTTGACCAGGTCGGTCGTCCACCAGCGCAGCACGGAGTCGAGGTTGAGGTGGCGGATCTGGCCGGGTCGGGCGTCGGCGCAGGGCAGCATCAGTTCCCGGCCGCGCCCGAGGTAGCCGTGTCCGGCCCAGAAGATCCACAACAAGTCGCCGTCACAGCGAGGGAGTTCGTCGATCAGCGCCGATTTCGCGTTCTGCTCGGTGGCCGGCCGGTACGTCTCGCGCAGCGCGGCCAGGCCCGGGGAGGCGTGCCAGTCGAGCCGGTCGGGGTCGTCGAGCGGGGAGAGCAGCAGCCGCACGTTCGCCGCCGGCACCTCCCCGGGTCCGGTCAGCCAGCCGGCGAAGCGCAGGGCGTCGCGGGCGGGGCCGCGCAGGTTCCAGTGGTGGCTGATCTCGTACCGTTCGACGCCGGCGACGAGCGCGAAGGTGCGCCTGGGCACCAGGCTCCTGGGTAAGTCGAGCGGCCGGGCCCGGAGTCCGGGTTCGGGCCGGGGTGCGGGGTGCGTCACCCGATGCCCGCCTCGGTCACCGCCCGTTCGATGCGCTCGTAGAGGGACTTCTGTTTCCAGTAGGCGCTGTGGGAGGCCGGGAAGGGCTGGCGGCTGCGGATCTCGTGGTCGGTCACGCGCGGGTCGCCGGGGAAGACGGGTCCGGCGAGGTAGGAGAGCACGTCCTGGCGGTCGTACACGTTGAGCCAGCGCGGGAAGCCGTACGGGAGCGCGCTGCCGGGCGGGAGGGCGGTGAGCGCGCCGAGTTCGTACAGGTACGGGGCCTGCGAGCCCACGGTGACGAGGAGTTCGGCGCCGGGTACCGGCCCGCCGGTGGCGGCCTCCAGCGCGAGCAGGTCCACCAGGGCGATACCGCCCAGGCTGTGGCCGATCAGTACGGTCGGGCCGGGCTCTGCGGTGATCCTCGCGTGCAGGAAGGCGCGCAGCTCGGTGCCGCGGGCCTGGTAGCGCAGGATGTCACCGAGGGCGGGGGTGGCGCCGACGGTGAGGGAGCCCCGCCAGGCGTCGAGCAGCGGCTGCGTGGAGACCCTCAGGGCGAGCCGGCCCAGGAAGGCGGCCGCGCGGGCGCCGGGGACCCGGGCGCCGCCGCCCAGGCGGGTGGTGAGCAGTTCGACGAGCCGGTCCCGCTCGGCGGCGGTGCAGTCGGCGTCGGCCCCGGCGGTGGCGAGGGCTCCGGCGGTGACGGCCCGGGCGAGGGCGGTGGCCAGTTCGCGGGCCTGCGGTTCGGCGGTGGCGCGGTCCCCGGCGCGGGCGGCCTCGGCGGAGCCGGCGGCGGCCTCCAGCGCCGGGCGGAACCCGGGGGCGAGGCCGGTGCCGCGCAGCAGGGCGCGGAGTTCGCCGTGGGGGTCGTCCGGGGTTTCGGCGAGGCGGTGCAGCAGGTCCAGGACGCGCGTCCCGGCGGGCTGTACGCCGGGCATCGCGAAGGGGTCGTCCGGCGCGT
Source organism: Streptomyces sp. NPDC029216 (assembly GCF_040648015.1). Classification (NCBI taxonomy): domain Bacteria; kingdom Bacillati; phylum Actinomycetota; class Actinomycetes; order Kitasatosporales; family Streptomycetaceae; genus Streptomyces; species Streptomyces sp. NPDC029216. The sequence continues at coordinate 24,795 of NZ_JBEZWL010000029.1, forward strand.
CGTGTTCGGGCCCGCCCGTCTCCCAGCCGGCCTCCGCGAGGACCCGCAGCTCGCACAGCGGGTCGGCGAGCAGCAGCCCCCACTCGGCGGTCTCGGCGTCCGCCGCGTCGGCGGTCGCGGCGGCGCGCAGTCCGGGGACGGAGCGGCCGCCCGAGCCCAGGCCGGCCCCGAACCGCTCGCCCCAGAAGCAGGAGTCGACGGCCGCGCCGGGGAACCGGGCCGTGAGCCGCTCCCGTACCAGCGCGAACAGGGTGTCGTGCCGGTCGCGCCGTACTCCCGTGCCGTGAACGAACAGAAACCGCATCGCCCTTACGCCCCCTCGTCGGCCTGCCCCCGCCCGGCACGATAGCGCCAGGTGGGGAACGGGGCGTAGGGAACGCGGAGTTCAGCGGGTGGCCGCGCGGGGCCGGGTCAGCGTTTGCGGGCGACGGTCAGGCCGTCCGCGACCGGCAGGAGGACGGACTCCACCCGCTCGTCGGCCCGTACGTGCGCGTTGAACTCCCGGATGGCGAGGCCGTTGCCCCGGGCGGCGGGGTCGGCCGCCTCCCCTCCGTACAGCACGTTGTCGGCGAGGAGCAGCCCGCCCGGGCGGACGCGCGGCACCAGCTCCTCCCAGTAGGCCCGGTAGCCGGTCTTGTCGGCATCCAGGAAGACCAGGTCGATCACGGGCTCGGACGGCAGGGCGCGCAGGGTGTCCAGGGCGGGGGCGAGGCGCAGCTCGATCCGTTCGTCGAGCCCGGCCTCCTTCCAGGCCTCCTGGGCGATGTCGGTCCACTCCTTGGAGACGTCGCAGGTCAGGACCCGGCCGCCGGGGGCCAGTCCGGCGGCGAGGGCGAGGGTGGAGTAGCCGGTGAAGGTGCCGACCTCGACGATGCTGCGGGCGTCGGTGAGCTTGGCGAGCAGGGTGAGGAAGACGGCCTGCTCGTGCGGGACCTGCATCCGGGCCACGCCGCCGAGCGCGAGCGTCCGCTCGGCCAGCCGCTCCTGGACGAGGTTGCGGGGCTCGGACTGGGCGAGCAGGTACGCGTACACGTCGGGGGTGAGGGGGACGGTCTTCACCTCGTCCGGGGACCGGCTCATGGGGTACGTCCTTCCGTGGGTCGGGCGGGGGGTGCGGCGGCGCGGCCGGGCGTGGTGTCCCACCCGCTGTCGGGGCCCGGTCCGGGGGCTCCGGCCGGGCGGTGCGAAGCGGCGGCCGCCGCCTCGGCAGCGGGGGCGGTCATGCGGACGGCTCCGGCGGCGGGGCCAGCGGCTTGCCGAGGGGGCCGCGCGGGATCCGGTCGACGAGCCGCACCCTCCGCGGTTCGGCGCCGAGGCCGCGCGCGGCGGCCCGAACGCCCTCCGCCGTCAGGGGGCCGCCGCCGGCGACGAGGACGTCGTACGCCTCCCCCTCCGCCCGGTCGGCGGCGCGCACACAGGCCACGTCCGCCCCGGGGAGCGCGGCGCGCAGCCGGGCGGCGATGGCGCCCAGGTCGTGCCGGATCCCGTTGGCCCTGATCAGGTGGGCGCGGCGGCCGCGGCGCAGGAACAGCCGGTCGCCGAGCCGGCGGACCAGGTCGTCCATCTCGTGGTGCGCGGGGCGGCCGCCGTCGGGGAGGGCGGCGAGGCGGGGCCCGGCGACGGCGAGCGGGCCCTCCGCGCCGACGCCGGGCGCGGCGAAGGTGACGTCGTCGAGCAGGGTCCACGGGCCGTCCGGCTCCCAGCCGCTGCGGTGCGCGACGGCGCCGGTCTCGGTGGAGCCGAGCAGCTCGACCAGGGCCGTGCGCGCGTCGTCGCGGAACCTCTGCGCCTCGGGCGGGAGTTCGGCGGAGCCGTGCAGGAAGACGATGTGCTCGAAGGACGCGGTCCAGCGGGGGTAGCGGGCCAGGATCCGGAAGGTCCACGGAATGGCGACGACGGCGATCCGCCGGGCCGTCACGGGCGGCGGCGGGCCGTCGAACGCGGGCCAGAACCACACCGGCAGCCCGGTCAGGGCGGGCAGCATCAGCGTGGCCGAGGCCCCGTAGACGTGCCGGGTCGGGACGAAGCTGACGACGGCCTCGGGCGCGTACGGGGCCAGCAGGCGCGCGCCGTGCGCGGCGTCGGCCCGGAGCTGCTCACCGGTGAGGACGCACCGCCGGACGGGCTCGCCTCCGGTACCGGAGGTGTGGAACTCGTACTCCCCGGCCAGGAGCCGCCCGCGCACCCGGGCGGCCTCGGCCCCGCCGAGCCGGTCCCAGGGCAGGTGCCAGCCGCCGGGTGTGCTGTCGGGCGCGGCGGCCCCGATCCCGGGGCGCTCCCGGAGCGCCTCGAAGGGCAGGGTCGCGTACCCCTGGGCGGGGAGGGCGGGAACCGCCGGGACACCCGGGACCCCTGAGACCGACGGGGCCTGCGGGGCTCCCGGGACCCCCGAGACCCCCGAGACCGACGGGGCCTGCGAGGCGCCTGGAACCCCCGGGACCGACGGGGCGTCAGGGACGCCCGGACCGTCGGGGCCGCTCACGACGCCCCCGGCGGGACCGCGCCGGCGAGCGGGCCGGCGGCGGGCACCTCGGGCGGGTGTGCGGCGGGGTCGAGGAGCATGCGCGGGGTCCCTCCTGTGCGGTCGGCTGCGGGCTGGGGCCCAACGGCCCGACCGGCTCAACGACACCGGGCGCCGGGGGAAACGCCCGGGCTCCCACGGCGGGCGTTGCACACTCCCCGTCCTTCCACCCTTCCCCGGGGCGCTGCCCACCTGATCCCCCGCGTCACGACCCCTAGTCGTGACCTGTGACATGTGAAATATTACCTGCGCACCGCACTCCCGAGCTTCCCGAACTCCCGGAAAGGTCACCCCCGTTGCGCAGACTTGCCGCGGCGGGAGCGGCGATATCCCTCACCGCTCTCGCCTTCCTCGCCACCCCCGCCCAGGCCGCCGCCCCGCCCCCGCCGGCGCCCACCGCCCCCCAGGCCGGCCAGGAGGCGGCGCCGCCCCCGGCCCCGCTCGAACTCCGGCGGCAGGCCCTGCGCCGCCAGGCCCTGGAGGGCGTCGCGGCCGGCGGCGCCGCCTCCCGCAGGTCCGGCCCCCTCCCGCGGACCACCAGGATCGGCGACCAGTACGTCGAGCTCGCGCAGGAGCGCAAGGACAAGGCCTTCGTCATCCTGGCCGAGTTCGGCGACCGGACGGACCCCCGCTTCGGCGGCACCCCCGGCCCCCTGCACAACGCGATCGCGAAGCCGCCGAAGGACGACAACCACACCCTCTGGCGCAAGGACTTCGACCGGGACTTCTACCAGCGGCAGTTCTTCTCCGCCGATCCCGGCGCGGCGTCGCTGCGCGCCTACTACGACCTCCAGTCCTCCGGCCGCTACGACGTCGACGGCACGGTCACCGACTGGGTCAAGCTCCCCTACAACGAAGCCCGTTACGGCACGGACCAGTGCACCGAGACCGGCCAGTGCCGCACCAACTGGGACCTGGTCCGCGACGCCACGGCCGCCTGGTACGACTCCGAGCGCGCGAAGGGCCGTACCCCCGAGCAGATCAAGGCCGAACTCGCCCCGTACGACGTGTGGGACCGCTACGACGCCGACCACGACGGGAACTTCAACGAACCCGACGGGTACCTCGACCACCTGGTGGTCGTCCACGCGGGCAAGGACCAGACCTGGGGCGGCGGCGACCAGGGCAAGGACGCGATCTGGGCCCACCGCTGGTTCGCGTACTGGGACCAGGCCGGCACCGCGGGCCCGCAGGGCAACAAGGCGGGCGGCACCCCGGTCGGCGACACGGGCATCTGGGCCGGCGACTACCTCACCGGCGGCGAGAACAGCGGAGCGGGCCTCTTCTCCCACGAGTTCGGCCACGACCTCGGCCTCCCCGACCTCTACAGCTCGGACGGGGACAACGGCGTCAACTTCTGGTCCCTGATGTCCTCGGCCTCCTACCTGGGCAAAGGCCCCAACACCACGGGCCAGTGGCCCGGCGACCTGGACCCCTGGAGCAAGCTCCAGCTGGGCTGGCTGGACTACACGGAGGCCGACGCCGGCCGCCGGGCCCGCGCCACCCTCGGCGTCTCCGGCTACAACACCCCCGACCCCCAGGCCCTCCTGATCCACCTCCCGCCCTCGACCACCCGTACGGAGCTCACGGACCCCTCCGAGGGCACGAGCCAGTGGTGGAGCGGCACGGGTGACTTCATGGACAACACCCTCACCCGCCCGCTGGACCTCTCCGGCGGACCGGCGACCCTGAGCGCCCGCCTCTGGTACGACACGGAACAGGACTTCGACTTCCTCACGGTCGAGGCCTCGTCCGACGGCGGCGCCACCTGGACCCCGCTCCCCGGCACGGTGAACGGCACGCCCATCCCGCCGAAGGGCGTCTCGGGCACCTCCACCGCCTGGACCGCCCTCACCGTCCCCCTGCCCGCCGGCACCACCCGGCTCCGCTTCCACGCCACCTCGGACGGCAACACCCACGGCCGCGGCGTCACCCTCGACGACCTCCGCATCACCTCGGACGCGGACGGCCGCACCCTCCTCACGGACGGCGCGGAGCAGGGCGCCAACGGCTGGACGGCCACCAAGTGGTCCCGTACCGAGGGCCGCACGGGCACCGAGTCCCACCCCCGCGCCTACTTCGCGGAGAACCGCCGCTACACCGGCTACGGCTCCTACCTCCGCACGGGCCCGTACAACTTCACCTCGACGGACAACCGGGTGGAGTTCTACCCGTACCAGCAGGGCGTCCTCCTCTGGCTCTGGGACACCGCGTACAGCGACAACACCACCAAGGCCCACCCGGGTTCGGGTCTGATCCTCCCGGTCGACGCCCGCCCGGACGCCCTCCGCTTCCCGGACGGCACCCCGGCCAACGCCCGGGCCCAGACCTTCGACGCGCCCTTCTCCACCCGCCCCACGGACCGCGTCACGCTCCACAAGCCGAACGGCACCCTGACGATCCCCTCCCGCCCGGGCGTCCCGGTGTTCGACGACCACCGCACCGCCTACTGGAACCCGGACCTCCCCCAGCTGGGCGTCAAGGTCCCCGACACGGGCACCCGCCTCCAGGTCCTGCGCGAATCCGCCACGACCGCCACCCTCCAGCTGACCCCGTCCGCCCCCTGACCCCACCCGCACGCGCGAACGCCCTGCCGGACCCGCCGGCAGGCGTTCGCGCGTTCCGGGGCCGCCGGCCGTCAGCCGCGGGGCAGGACCGTGGCGAGGACCGAGGGGAGGGGGTACCAGTCCGAGGAGGTGATCGAGGCGTGGTGGGCGGCCATCAGGGCCACCCGGGCCCGGGCCTCGTCCTCCGAGGGATGGACGGAGTCGATCGCCGGGGCCACGTTGTGGGCGTCCGTGGCGATCAGGAGGTAGCGGTTGCGGTCGTACCAGGACGTGTCGATCGAGCCCGAGGCGTACGCGGCGGCGTCGCCGTCGAAGACGACGAACCAGGGGCGCAGGGCCGGGTCGGCGTAGCGGGTGGTACGGGGGTCGCCCGGTTCGGCGCGGTGGACCGCCGGGAAGGCGGCGGCCGTGGAGAGGTGGGTGCGCAGGTGCTCGGCGTACTCGCGGTCCGTCCAGAGCTTGTCGGCGCTGTTGCCCTCCTCGACGGTGCCGGGGATCAGTTCGACGAGGAACGTGCCCGCCATGAGCGAGCGGGCCGGCCAGGCGCCCGCGCGGGCGGCCGTGTCGAGGTCCGGGTGGCCGGCGGCGAGCCGGCCCGGGGTGAAGAGGGCGTCGCCGAGCTTCGAGGTGAGGAGGCTGTCGAGGGCGGCGGGGCCCCGGCCCAGGTTCGTGGCGAAGCCGTCCTTGAGCTCCAGCTTGAGGACGATCGGGCGGTGGCCCGGGTGGGCGTCGTGCCAGCTGCGGATGTCGGAGAGGCAGCCCGCCAGGTTCTGGTTGCGGGACTTCGTGCGCAGCTGGGCGGGGGTGGTGGCGTTCTCGCAGTTGCTGTCGTTGCCGAAGGGGTTGTCGTGCGAGACGCGCCAGGAGCTGCCGAAGAAGTTGGTCCAGACGTCGAGCTCCAGCATCGCCGCGCCGGAGTCCAGGGCGTCCGCGAAGTAGGGGTATTTGGTCTTCTCGTACGCGTTGTGCACCCCCACGCCCGTGGTCGCGGAGTACGGGGGGTCGGCCGACGCCGCGGAGGCGGGGGTGACGGCGGAGGCGGGGGTGACGGACAGCGCGAGGGTCGCGAGGGCGGCCGAGAGCAGAGCGGCTGCCGTGCGCAGGCGGGTGGGGAATGGCATGGGTGTGCGGCTCCCTGGTTACCGAGTGGTAAGGCGGTGGGAGCGTAGGGGAGTTGGGTGAAGAGGGGAAGGACCTGGGATGTCCGCTCGGGGGCGGGGTGTGAGGAGGGGCACATGCCGGCCGGGAACCCGGGGCGGCGGCCGGCCGTTCGGGTGGGTTGACGGTGACATTCGGCGGTGGGAGCGGCGCGATGACGGGCAGGGCCGTACGGGTCTGCGTGCTGGCCGGGGTGTGCTGCGCCCTGGTGGCCGCCGGCGTGGCCTTCGGGCTCGGCCGCATGGGAACCGTCGTCCAGGGGGACGGGGAGCAGGGCCACTACACCCAGGACGCCGCGCTGGCCGACAAGGCCGCCGCCGGGGCGCTGGAGAAGCTCACCGAAGGATCCCCGGGATCCCCGCCGGTACGGGCCTTCGCGGAGGAGTCCTGGAAGGCGTCCGATCCGCTGGAGGCCCGGGACGTGCCGGCCGAGGCCGCCATCGGGGCGCTGTTCTCACCCGGGCTGGACTGGGACGACGACCACCACTGCTCGGGGAGCGTGGTGCACTCCGCCGGCGGGGACCTCGTCGTCACCGCCGCCCACTGCGTGTACGCGGGCGGGTTCCGCAGCAACCTGGCCTTCGTGCCGGGGTACGAGGAGGGGAAGGCGCCCTACGGGGTGTGGGTGCCCACCCGGATCGACGTGGACCCGCGCTGGGTGCGGGACTCCGACCCGGACGTCGACGTGGCGTTCATCCGGGTGCGCCGCGCCGGGCACCCCGGGCAGCGGCTGGAGGACGTCACGGGGGCGCACCCCGTCCGCTTCGGCCAGCAACTGCCCGTCCCCGCACGGCTGGTGGGGTACCCGAACGACGCCGAGCGCCCGCTGGGCTGTTCGAACACGGCCGTGGCCGACGGGCCCACGCAGCTGCGGTTCGACTGCGCGGACGTCCCCAACGGGACCAGCGGCGGTCCGGTCCTGAGCGCGGCCGGCAGCCTGATCGGGGTCATCGGCGGGCGTGACGGGGGCGGGGACGAGGTGACCTCGTACAGCAGCTTCTTCGGGGACGGCGTACGGGCCCTGTACGAGCGGGCGGTGCGGGGCTAGCGACTGTCCGGCGGAGCATGAGGCCACGGGCCAAGTGGTTGTCCGGAGTGTCGTCCATGCTCCGAGTGTGGGGCGGCGGGCCGGGGCGGGGGCAGGTTTCGTCCGGGGCGGACGGGGGCGTGGCGGGGGCGGACGGGGGCGGACACCGGCCGGCGGCGGCTTCGTCCCTGCTCACCCTGGCACCGGAGCCGGGGCCGCGCCCCAGTAAGCTGCGGGTCCGGCCCGCGCATTCCCCCTCTCCCGTTCCCGAGGTACCGCAGTGAGCTCCGCAGCACCCCCCATACCCGTGGCGGTCGTCGGCCTCGGTGCCGACGGCTGGGCCGGGCTCACCGCCACCGCCCGGGAGGCCCTGGCCCGCGCCGAGGTGCTCATCGGCGGGCCCCGGCAGCTGGACCTGCTGCCGGCCGCCGAGTGCGCCGGGCTGCGGGTCGCGTGGCCGAGCCCGCTGCGCCCCGCCGTGCCGAAGCTGATGGCCGAACACGCCGGACGCCGGATCGCGGTACTGGCCAGCGGCGACCCCATGTTCTACGGGATCGGCCGCGCCCTCTCCGAGGAGCTGGGCCCGGACGCGCTCCACGTCCACCCGCACCCCTCGTCCGTCTCGTACGCCTGCGCCCGCCTGGGCTGGCCGGTGGAGGACACCGAGGTGGTGACCGTGGTCGGCCGGCCGGTGGCCCGGGTGGCGGCCGCGCTGCACGAGGGGCGGCGGCTGCTGGTGCTGAGCGCCGGAGCGGCGACCCCGGACGAGATCGCCGCTCTGCTTCGTGAGCGGGGCTTCGGCCCGAGCCGGATGCGGGTCCTCGAACAGCTCGGCTCCGAGCGCGAGGACGCGTACGAGGGCACCGCCGCGCAGTGGCACCGCGAGCCCGGCGACCCCCTCAACGTCGTCGCCGTCGAGTGCCGCCGCGACCCCGGCGCACCGCTCCCCCGGCTCGGCGCCACCCCCGGCCTGCCCGACGCCGCGTACGAGCACGACGGCCAGCTCACCAAGCGCCACGTCCGCGCGGCGACGCTCTGCGCCCTGGCGCCCGCCCCCGGCGAGCTGCTGTGGGACATCGGCGGCGGCTCCGGCTCGATCGGCATCGAGTGGATGCGGACGCACCCCTCCTGCCGCGCCGTGGCCGTGGAACGCGTCCCCGAGCGGGCCGCGCGCATCACCCGCAACGCGGCCGCGCTCGGCGTCCCCGGCCTGCGCGTGGTCATCGGCGCGGCCCCGACGGCGCTGGACGGACTGCCCACCCCCGACGCGGTGTTCATCGGCGGCGGGCTCACCGCCCCCGGCCTCCTCGACGCCGCCTGGACGGCGCTGGCGCCCGGCGGCCGGCTGGTCGTCAACACCGTGACGCTGGAGTCGGAGGCCGTCCTCGCCGGACAGCACCGGCGCCACGGCGGCGAGCTCGTGAAGCTGGCCGTCGCGCACGCCGTACCGGTCGGCGGCTTCACGGGCTGGCGGCAGGCGATGCCCGTCACGCAGTGGTCCGTGACGAAAACACCGTGACGAAAACGCCGTGACGAGAAACTCCGTGACGAGAAACTCCGTGACGAAGACGCCCTGACGCAAACGCCCTGACGAAGACGAAGACACAAGGAGACCGACATGACCGTGTACTTCATCGGCGCGGGCCCCGGCGCCGCCGACCTGATCACCGTACGCGGTGCCCGCACCCTCGCCGCCGCCCCCGTCTGCCTGTACGCGGGCAGCCTGGTCCCGCGCGAGCTGCTCGCCGAATGCCCGGACGGGGCCCGGCTGGTCGACACCTCGCAGCTGAACCTCGACGAGATCATCGCCGAGTGCGTACGGGCCCACGAGGCGGGCCAGGACGTGGCGCGGCTGCACTCCGGCGACCCCTCCATCTTCAGCGCGGTCGCCGAGCAGATGCGGCGCCTCGACGCGGCCGGCATCCCGTACGAGGTCGTCCCGGGCGTGCCCGCGTTCGCGGCGGCGGCGGCCTCGCTCAAGCGGGAGCTGACCGTCCCCACCGTCGGCCAGACCGTCATCCTGACCCGGATCGCCCAGCAGGCCACGCCGATGCCGCCCGGCGAGGACCTGGCCACGCTCGGCCGCAGCGGGGCGCTGCTGGTGCTGCACCTGGCCACCCGCTACGTGGACCGCGTCGTGGACGAACTGCTGCCGCACTACGGGGCCGAGTGCCCGGTGGCGGTGGTGGCGATGGCCAGCCGTCCCGACGAGCTGATCCTGCGCGGCACGCTCGCCGACATCGCGGGCCAGGTGAAGGAGGCGGGGCTGGTGCGGACTGCCGTCATCGTCGTGGGCCGGACGCTGGGCGCGGAGCAGTTCCGCGACAGCCACCTCTACTCCCCCGAGCGCGACCGGCATGTCTGCTGACCCGTCCGCCGCACGGGAGCCCGGCCGGCACCTGCTGATCCTGGGCGGCACCACCGAGGCCCGCCGGCTGGCCGAGGCGCTGGCGCGCGACCCCGCGTACGCCTCCGAGTACCGGGTGACGAACTCCCTCGCGGGCCGGGTCAGCTCCCCCGTGCTGCCGCCGGGCGAGACCCGGATCGGCGGCTTCGGCGGGGTCGAGGGGCTGGCCGGCTGGATCGTCGCCCACGGCGTCACGCACGTCGTCGACGCCACGCACCCCTTCGCGGAGCGGATGAGCTTCCACGCGGCGGAGGCGGAGGCGCTCACGGGCGTGCCCGTGCTGGCGCTGCGCCGGCCCGGCTGGAGTCCGGGACCGGGCGACGCCTGGACCTTCGCGGACGACCTCGCGGGGGCCGCCGCCGTACTGCCCTCGCTGGGCGGCCGGGCCTTCCTGACCACCGGCCGGACGGGCCTGCACGCCTTCGCGCACCTCACCGGCACCTGGTTCCTGGTGCGTTCGGTGGACCCGCCGCAGGGGCCGGTGCCGCCGAACCTGGAGACGGTGCTGGCGCGCGGGCCGTTCGGCCTGGAGGAGGAGCGGGAGCTGCTGGCCCGTCACCGCATCGACGTCCTGGTCACCAAGGACAGCGGCGGCGACGCGACCGCGCCCAAGCTCACCGCCGCCCGCGAGGCGGGCATCCCGGTCCTGGTGGTACGCCGTCCGCCGGTGCCCTCCGGGGTGGCCCGCGCGGAGTCGGTGGAGGCGGCCCTGCGCTGGCTCGGCGACGGCGGCCGCACCCTCTAGGGTGAAGGGATGCGGATACGTCACTCCCTCGTCCTCGTCCTGGTCCTCGCGGCCGCGACGGCGCTCGTCACCGGATGCGGCGGGGGCCCGGCGCCCGAACCCAAGGGCTGGGAGCCCGACGACGCGCTGCAGCGGGCCGACGAGGTCCTGGGCAAGGACGTACCGGCCGGGGCCCGGGTGACGATGCGGGGGACGGGGTTCCTCAAGGCCGGCATGGACAAGTCCCTGGAGACCGGCGGGGAGCGCCCGTACCGCTTCGACATCGCCTGTGACAGCGAGGAGAGTTCGCGGGTGACGCTGGTGCTGTCCCGCGAAGGCGGCGACGGGGACCGGTCGTTCGACGTGTCGTGCACCGCGGGGGAGGTCACCCGGCTGAACTTCCCGGCGGGAGCGGCGCTGACCGCGCACATCGACCCGGCCCCGCAGGACGACTCTCCCCCGGCCGGTGTCGTCTCGTGGCAGCTGCTCACGGTCGACCCCGAGACGGTCCAGGGGTGCGCGGACGCCCTGGCCGGCTGTCCGGGGTGAGCCGCCGGGCGCGGCGGGACGACGGCGGCCCGGCCCGGGGCGGTGTCCCCGGGCCGGGCCGTGCTCATCCCGTCGGCGCGGTCACGGGTACCGGCGCGGGGTCCACGTCACCCGCGACCCGTCGGGCCGTTCGGTGACCCGGGTCTGCGAGGAGCCGATCAGCAGGATGGTCCGCATGTCCACCTCGGACGGCTCCAGTTCGGCCAGCGTGACAACACGCACCGACTGCTCCGGCCCGCCCACGTCGCGGGCCACGACCACCGGGGTCTGCGGCGCGCGCAGCTCCAGCAGCAGCTCCCGTGCCTGCGCCACCTGCCAGGTCCGGCTGCGCGAGCCCGGGTTGTACAGGGCGAGCACCAGGTCGGCGGCGGCGGCCGCGCGCAGCCGCTCCGCGATGACCTCCCAGGGCTTGAGCCGGTCGGAGAGCGAGACGGTGGCGTAGTCGTGGCCCAGCGGGGCCCCGGCCGCGGCGGCCGCCGCGTTGGCCGCCGTCACGCCCGGCAGCACCCGTACGGGCACGTCCGCGTACGGGGCCTGCCCGGCCACCTCCAGGACCGCGGTGGCCATGGCGAAGACCCCGGGGTCGCCGCCGGACACCACGGCCACCCGCTTGCCGCGCCGGGCGAGTTCGAGGGCGAACTCGGCGCGCTCGGACTCCACCTTGTTGTCGGAGCCGTGCCGCACCTGGCCAGGCCGGACCGGCACCCGGTCGAGGTAGGTCGTGTACCCGATCAGCACCTCGGCGTCGGCCAGCGCCCGCTTCGTCTCGGGGGTCAGCCACAGCGGACCGGCCGGGCCGGTGCCGACGACGGCGACCTCGCCGGGCCCGGACGGCACGCTGCCCGGGTTGCCGACGCGGCTGGGCACGACGGCGACCGCGAAGTACGGGACGCTGTCGGGGTCGGTGTCGGCCAGGGCCCCGGTCCGCTCGCCCTCCATCGTGGCCCGCTCGACGTAACGGGCCTCCGCCAGGCGCCCGCTGGCCTCCATCGCCCCGCGCACGGCGGGGAAGGTGCGGCCGAGCTTCATGACGACGGCCGAGTCGGTGGCGGCGAGGCGGGCGGTGAGCTCCTCCTCGGGCAGGGTGCCGGGCAGGATCGTCAGCACCTCCTCGCCCTCCACGAGCGGGGTGCCGAGGCGGGCGGCGGCGGCGCTGACCGAGGTGACGCCGGGGATGACCTCGGCCTCGTAGCGGTCCGCGAGCCGCTTGTGCATGTGCATGTACGAGCCGTAGAAGAGCGGGTCGCCCTCCGCGAGCACGGCGACGGTCCGGCCGGCGTCCAGGTGCGCGGCCAGGCGGGCGGCGGAGGCCTCGTAGAACTCCTCCATCGCGCCCTGGTAGCCGCCGGGGTGGTCGGTGGTCTCGGTGGTGACCGGGTAGACCAGCGGCTCCTCGACGTGGTCGGCGCGCAGGTGCTTCGCGGCGATCGAGCGGGCGATGGAGCGGCCGTGGCGGGCGCTGTGGTAGGCGACGACGTCCGCCTGCGCTATCACCTCGACGGCGCGCAGGGTCATCAGCGACGGATCCCCGGGCCCGAGCCCGACGCCGTACAGCTTCCCCTTCACCTGACTGTCCTCCCGGCCGCTCATTCTTCCTCGCTCGCGATCGCGTTGACCGCGGCGGCCGCGATGGCGCTGCCGCCGCGCCGGCCCCGCACGATCAGGTGGTCGAGGCCCGAGGGGTGGGCGGCGAGGGCGTCCTTGGACTCGGCGGCGCCGATGAAGCCCACGGGCACGCCGATGACGGCGGCGGGCCGCGGGGCGCCCTCCTCGATCATCTCCAGCAGCCGGAACAGCGCGGTCGGGGCGTTGCCGACGGCGATCACGGAGTTCTCCAACAGGCCCCGGTCGCGCCAGACTTCGAGGGCGGCGGCGCTGCGCGTGGTGCCCATCTTCGCGGCGAGGGCGGGCACGGCCGGGTCGGAGAGGGTACAGATCACCTCGTTGCCGGCGGGCAGCCGCTTGCGGGTGACGCCGCTGGCGACCATCTGCACGTCGCACAGGATCGGCGCGCCGGCGTGCAGCGCGGCGCGGGCCCGCAGGACGACGTCGGGGGTGTAGCCCAGGTCCTGGGGGAGGTCGGTCATGCCACAGGCGTGAATCATGCGCACCGCGACCTGGGCGACCGAGGCGGGCAGCCCGGAGAGATCCGCCTCGGCGCGGATCGTGGCAAAGGACTGGCGGTAGATCGCGGCGCCGTCCTTCTCGTACTCGAACACGGTGTACTCGCTCATTTCTTCACTGCGACGGGGGTGGTGTGGTGGTACGTGTACGGGGGCGTCGTGCGGCCGTGAGGGCGGCCGCCAGGTCGGTGTGCGGGACGGGCCGGGCGTCGAGTTCGTACCCGTCCGGGGTGGCGACCAGGTCCACCCAGGCGGTGCCGCGCGGATGGCCGCACCGGCGCGCGCAGCCCGACCAGTGCACGGGCAGGTCTCCGGGGGATTGCGCCACGACGGCGCGCGCGTCGGCGCGTACGTCCGCGAGGGACTTGGCGCAACCGGGCTGCCCCGTACAGGCGGTGACGGACAGCCAGGGGCTGCCGGGCCGGACGACGAGGCCGGCCGCCTCGATGCGGTCGCAGCCGTCGGCGGCGGCGCGCGGCAGGATGACGCTCCGCCAGGGGGTGACGCGCAGCTCGCCGCCGGCCGCCTCGGCCAGGACCCGCCACTGCGCGGAGTCCAGCCGCCCGAGCGGGAGCAGCACGCAGAGTCCGGCGCCGTACTCGCCCCAGGGCCGGGGCGGCTCGGTGTACGGCCACGCCACCTCGGGGCGGTGCCCGGCCGCGATCCCGGCGGCGCCGAGCCGCAGGGCGAACTCCCTTGCCTCAAGGGCGTGTTCGACGCCCAGTTCGGCGACGCGCCAGGCGCGGTTCCCGGCGGCGTCGGCGGAGTCGAGGAAGTACTCGGCGGCCAGCAGCGCGGCCCGGGGCGCGTCGGCGGCGTCGACCTCGACGGCGTCGGCGGCCGCGCCGAGCCGTACGAGGGCCCGGCCGCTGACGCCGGGTCCGGCGCCGAGCACGGTCACGTCGGGGTCGAGGGCGGCCACGTCGCCGCGCCCGTCGTCGAGGGCGAACAGGAAGCGCCCCGAGAGGGCGGCCGCCCGGGTGCTCGCGCACAGCAGCCGGTCGAGTTCCCGGACCCAGTCCACGACGAGGGACCCGCCGAGCGGGGTGGCCACGATGTTGCGCACCCGCTCGTGGCTGGGCGCGGGCAGCAGCCCGGCCCCGTCCAGCAGCTCCGCGAGCCCGGCGCCGCAGCCGTCGGCGAGGCCGCGCAGCTGGACGTTGCCGCGGGAGGTGAGTTCCAGGTGCCCGTCGCCGAACCGTTCGGCGGCGAGCCCGAGTACGGCGGCCTGCCGGGTGGTGAGCAGCCCGCCGGGGATCCGGACGCGCGCCAGGTACCCGTCGTCGGCGGCGTGCAGCCGCAGCGCGCCGGGGCAGGCGTCGCCACGGTCGCGTATGACGGGTTCGTCCCGCGATGCGGCGGAAGGTGGCTGGGGCGGCATGGCCGCGAGCATACCCACGATTCCCCACCCCCGACCTGTGTCCGTCGCCACCCCGACCAGCTACGTCGGCCTCGGCGGCGTTCGAGGCGCGGGGTCCGGGGCCGAGCCCCGCGGTACGGGGAAAGGGCGGGGCGGGGACCGGCTCCGCGCGGCGGCACCCCCACCCACCCGACGTTTGCGGCACGGCCCCCAGGGCAGAGCCCCGACAGCACGGCCGCGCCCACCACCCCCACCCCACCTCCCGGCCAGGGAAAGGGACACCTAAGATGACCTTCCGGCGGACCACTCGGCCCGTCACCGCCGAGGACGGCGACATGGGAGGAAGCCCGGTGCGATTCCGGCGCGGTCCCGCCACTGTGAGCCCCGCGGAGCGATCCGCGAGGTGAGTCAGGAACTCCCGCTGTCCTCACTGCCCGGGGCGCGGAAACCCCGAGGAAGGCCTGCCGCCGCATGATCCTGCTGCTGTCGACGTCCGACACCGATCTGCTCAGCGCCCGCGCCGCGAACACCGCCGGCGGCCCCGTGCCGTACCGGTTCGCGAACCCCTCCCGCCTCCCCCTCGACGACCTGCCCGGCCTCCTGGACGGCGCCGAGCTGGTCGTCGTACGCCTCCTCGGGGGCTTGCGCGCCTGGCAGGAGGGCCTCGACGTCCTCCTCGCCCCCGGCCAGACCCGCCCGGTGGTGGTGCTGACCGGCGAACAGGCCCCGGACGCCCAGCTGATGGAGGCCTCCACGGTCCCGATCGGCATCGCCGCCGAGGCGCACGGCTACCTCGCGCACGGCGGCCCGGCCAACCTCGAACAGCTGGCCCGCTTCCTCTCGGACACCGTCCTGCTCACCGGCCACGGCTTCGAGCCCCCGGCCGCCTCCCCCACCTGGGGCCCCCTGGAGCGCCCGGCCACCGAGGCAACCGGCCCCCAGGTCGCCGTGCTCTACTACCGCGCCCACCAGATGAGCGGCAACACCGCCTTCGTGCACGCCCTCTGCGACGCGATCGAGGCCAAGGGCGGCCGCCCCCTCCCCCTGTACGTCTCCTCCCTGCGCACGCCCGAGCCCGGGCTCCTCGAAGCCCTGTCCTCGGTGGACGCCGTCGTCACCACCGTCCTCGCCGCCGGCGGCACCCGCCCCGCGACCGCCTCGGCGGGCGGCGACGACGAGTCCTGGGACGCCGGCGCGCTGGCCTCGCTCAACGTGCCGATCCTCCAGGCCCTGTGCCTGACGGGCTCCCGCAGCACCTGGGAGGAGAACGACGAGGGCCTGTCCCCCCTCGACGCCGCCACCCAGGTCGCCGTGCCCGAGTTCGACGGCCGGCTGATCACCGTCCCGTTCTCCTTCAAGGAGATCGACGAGGACGGCCTGCCCGCGTACGTCGCCGACGCCGAGCGCGCCGCCCGCGTGGCCGGCATCGCCGTCCGCCACGCCCGGCTGCGCCACATCGGCCCCGCCGACAAGCGGATCGCGCTGGTCCTGTCCGCGTACCCCACCAAGCACTCCCGCATCGGCAACGCGGTCGGCCTGGACACCCCCGCCAGCGCGGTGGAACTCCTGCGCACCCTCATCGCCGCCGGTTACGACTTCGGCCCCGAGGCCGAGATCCCGGGCCTGGTCTCCGGTGACGGCGACGAGCTGATCCGCGCCCTGATCGAGGCCGGCGGCCACGACCAGGACTGGCTCACCGAGGAGCAGCTGGCCCGCAACCCGGTCCGCATCCCGGCGGCCGACTACAGGCGCTGGTTCGCCGAGCTTCCCGCGGACCTCCGCGAAAGCGTCGAGGAACACTGGGGCGAGGCCCCCGGCAACATGTTCGTGGACCGCTCCTCCAACCCGGAGGGCGACATCGTCCTCGCGGCGCTGCGCCGCGGGAACCTCCTCATCCTGATCCAGCCGCCGCGCGGCTTCGGCGAGAACCCGATCGCGATCTACCACGACCCGGACCTGCCGCCGTCGCACCACTACCTGGCGGCGTACCGCTGGATCCAGGCGGCCGCGGAGGACGGCGGTTTCGGCGCCGACGCGATGATCCACCTGGGCAAGCACGGCAACCTCGAATGGCTCCCCGGCAAGAACGCGGGCCTGTCCGCCTCCTGCTCCCCGGACGCGGCCCTGGGCGACCTGCCCCTGGTCTACCCGTTCCTGGTCAACGACCCGGGCGAGGGCACCCAGGCCAAGCGCCGGGTGCACGCCACCCTGGTCGACCACCTGGTCCCGCCGATGGCGCGCGCCGAGTCGTACGGCGACATCGCCCGCCTGGAGCAGCACCTGGACGAGTACGCCCAGATCAGCTCCATGGACCCGTCCAAGCTCCCGGCCATCCGCGCCCAGATCTGGACCCTGATCCAGGCCGCCAAGCTCGACCACGACCTGGGCCTGGACGAACGCCCGGACGACGAGGGCTTCGACGACTTCCTCCTGCACGTCGACGGCTGGCTGTGCGAGGTCAAGGACGCCCAGATCCGCGACGGCCTGCACGTCCTGGGCGGCGCCCCGACCGGCGAGGCCCGGGTCAACCTGGTCCTCTCCATCCTCCGCGCCCGCCAGATCTGGGGCGGCACCTCCGCCCTGCCGGGCCTGCGCGAGGCCCTCGGCCTCGACGAGTCGGCGGCCACCCGCACGGCGGCGGACACCGTCGAGGAGACGGCCCGCGCCCTGGTCCAGGCGATGGAGGACGCGAACTGGGCCCCGTCGGCGGTCGCCGCCGTCTCGGCGGGCCACCCCCAGGCCGTCTCGGACATCCTCACCTTCGCGGCGAACGAGGTCGTCCCCCGCCTGGCGGGGACCACGGACGAGATCGCGCACGTCCTGCGCGCCCTGGACGGCGGCTTCGTCCCGGCGGGCCCGTCCGGCTCGCCGCTCCGCGGCCTGGTCAACGTCCTCCCCACCGGCCGCAACTTCTACTCGGTCGACCCGAAGGCCGTCCCGTCCCGCCTCGCGTGGGAGACCGGGCAGGCCCTGGCCGACTCCCTCCTCACCCGCTACCGCGCGGACCACGACGGCGAATGGCCCGCCTCGGTCGGCCTGTCCCTGTGGGGCACGAGCGCGATGCGCACGGCCGGCGACGACGTGGCCGAGGCCCTGGCCCTCCTGGGCGTCCGCCCGGTCTGGGACGAGGCCTCCCGCCGCGTCACGGGCGTCGAGGCGATCCCGCTCTCCGAACTGGCCCGCCCCCGCATCGACGTGACCCTCCGCATCTCGGGCTTCTTCCGCGACGCGTTCCCGCACGTCATCGGCCTCCTGGACGACGCGGTCCGGCTGGCGGCCTCCCTGGACGAGCCGGCCGAGTCCAACTTCATCCGGGCCCACGCCCAGGCCGACCTCGCCGCCCACGGCGACGAACGCAAGGCCACCACCCGCATCTTCGGCTCCCGCCCGGGCACGTACGGCGCGGGCATCCTCCAGCTGATCGACTCCCGCGACTGGCGCACCGACGCCGACCTCGCGGAGGTCTACACGGTCTGGGGCGGCTACGCGTACGGCCGCGGCCTGGAGGGCCGCCCGGCCCGCACCGAGATGGAATCCGCCTACAAGCGCATCACCGTCGCGGCCAAGAACACCGACACCCGCGAGCACGACATCGCCGACTCGGACGACTACTTCCAGTACCACGGCGGCATGGTGGCCACGGTCCGCGCCCTGCGCGGCACGGCCCCCGAGGCCTACATCGGCGACTCCACCCGCCCGGAAACGGTCAAGACCCGCACCCTGGTCGAGGAAACCAGCCGGGTCTTCCGAGCCCGCGTCGTCAACCCCAAGTGGATCGAGGCGATGCGCCGCCACGGCTACAAGGGCGCCTTCGAACTCGCGGCGACGGTCGACTACCTGTTCGGCTACGACGCCACGACGGGCGTCGTGGCGGACTGGATGTACGACAAGCTCACGGAAACCTACGTCCTGGACCCGACGAACCGCGCCTTCCTGGAGGAGGCCAACCCCTGGGCCCTCCACGGCATCGCGGAACGCCTCCTGGAGGCCGAGTCCCGCGGCATGTGGGAGAAGCCGGACCCGCAGATCCTCGAATCCCTCCGCCAGGTCTACCTGGACACGGAGGGCAACCTCGAAGGCGAGTCCGACTGAATCCCTCAACAGGTCTGGCACGTGCCACTACTGCGGCTGCCGCCAGATCCCTCCCATCAAGGAATTCATCGCCGAACACGAAACGGTGACGAACGCGGCGGGCGACGCCCTCCGCGCCCTGGACACCGGCGACCTCGAACACGCCGGCGCCCTGCTCACCACCATCCAGGCCGTCCCCCTCGCCCACTGGAAGGGCGAGGGGGACGGCCTGTTCCCGGCCTCCCTCACGGCCCTGACGGGCGAGGACTGGAACACGTCCATCAAGGCCTGGCAGTCAGCCCACCCGAACACCCCCCCACCCCGGCCGGCTGACCGCGCCTGGCTCCGACCACCAGTCGACGCCCCCGGGGCCGGTAGCCCGTCGTGGGGCGGTGTGGTGGGGAAGCCGGGGGTGTGTCACCTGATGCGGTGAACTCCGCCTTGTCCTGGGGGTGCCGGGGGTAGGGCACTGCTGATCTCGTGCGGGGGCCGGGTCCGCCGGCCCCGTGCCCTGGATGGAAGGCCCGCCCCGTCGTGACGCAGCAGCCGTTTCAACTGCCGGAGTTCTACCTGCCGTATCCGGCGCGCCTGAACCCCCACCTGGAGGAGGCCAGGGCCCACACCAAGCGGTGGGCGCGGGGGCTCGGGATGCTGGAGGGGTCCGGGGTGTGGGAGGAGGGGGACCTCGACTCGCACGACTACGCCCTCCTGTGCTCGTACACGCACCCCGACTGCGACAGCGAGGTGCTGTCCCTGGTCACCGACTGGTACGTGTGGGTCTTCTTCTTCGACGACCACTTCCTGGAGATGTACAAGCGCACCCAGGACCGCCACGGCGCCAAGGCCTACCTCGACCGGCTCGGCGCCTTCATGCCGATGGACCTGGCGGAAGGTTTCCCCGAGGCGACCAATCCCGTCGAGGCCGGGCTCGCCGACCTGTGGGCGCGTACCGTGCCGGTCATGTCGGCGGACTGGCGGGAACGGTTCTCCCTGTCCACGAAGAACCTGCTCGACGAGTCCATGTGGGAGCTCGCCAACATCAACATCGGCCGGGTCGCCAACCCCCTCGAATACATCGAGATGCGGCGCAAGGTGGGCGGGGCGCCCTGGTCGGCCGGGCTGGTCGAGTTCGTGGCCGCCGAGGTGCCCGCGCGGGTGGCGCACTCGCGCCCGCTGGCCGTCCTGCGCGATGCCTTCTCCGACGCCGTGCACGTCAGGAACGACCTCTTCTCCTACCGGCGCGAGGTCACCGACGAGGGGGAACTGTCCAACGCCGTGCTGGTGTTGGAGACCTTCCTCGGCTGCACCACGCAGGAGGCCGCCGAGGTCTCCAACGACCTCATCACCTCCCGTCTCCAGCAGTTCGAGCAGACGGCCCTCGCCGAGCTCCCCCGGCTCTTCGCCGAACACGCCCTCGGCCCGGACGAGATCGCGGCCGTTCTCGCTTACGTCAAGGGACTCCAGGACTGGCAGTCCGGCGGGCACGAGTGGCACATGGTCTCCAGCCGGTACATGAACGAAGGGGCGAAGTCCACCGCGCGGCTGACCCTGCCCTTCCTGCCCGGCGGCCTCGGCACCAGCGCCTTCGACCTGGGGGCCGTCTTCACCCGGCGGTCGATGGAGATGCGCCGCCGGTCCTTCACCCACGTTCCCTTCGAGAGGACCGGCCCCTCCGTCATCCCCGACATCCGCATGCCCTTCCCCCTGTCCTTCAGCCCGCACCTCGCGTACGCGCGCGAGGAGTCGGTGCAGTGGTCACGGCGGATGGGGCTGCTGGAGCCCCAGCCGGGTGATCCGGGTTCCGCGATCTGGAGCGAGGAGAAGGTGCGCGGCTACGACTTCGCGCTCTGCTCGGCCGCCATCGACCCGGACGCCACGCGCGAGGCGCTGCTGCTCAACGCGCTCTGGCTGACCTGGGGGACGTACGCGGACGACTACTACCCGGTGGTGTTCGGGCAGACCGGGAACCTCGCGGCCGCCAAGGCCACCACCGCGCGGCTGATCTCGATGATGCCGCTGGACGACGCCGGACCGGCGGTGGCGCCCGTCACCGTGCTGGAACGTTCGCTCACCGATCTGTGGGCGCGTACCGCCCGGGGGATGACCGCGGCCGGCCGCGAGGAGTTCCGGGCGACGATGGTGAGCATGCTGGAGAGCTGGGTGTGGGAGGTGGAGAACCAGTTCCACCGCCGCATCCCGGACCCGGTCGACTACGCCGAGATGCGGCGCCGCACCTTCGGATCCCAGATGACCATGTACATGTGCCGGCTGGGCAAGGAGGGACGGGGCATCCCCGACGCGATCTACCGGTCGGGGACGATCCAGTCGCTGGAGAACGCGGCGGCGGACATCGGCTGCCTCATCAACGACATCGTCTCCTACCAGAAGGAGGTGGAGTTCGAGGGCGAGATGCACAACCACCTGGTCGTCACCCGGAACTTCTTCGACATCGGCTACCCCGAGGCCCTGCACATCTGCCACTCCCTCCTGACGCAGCGCACCGAGGAGTTCCAGCACATCGTCGCCCGGCAGTTGCCGCAGCTGTACGAGGACTGGAAGCTGGACGCCGCCGCCCGGGCCGGACTCGACGCGTACGTGACCGATCTCCAGAACTGGCTCGCCGGAGTCCTCAACTGGCACCTGAAGACGCGGCGTTATGGTGAGGAGGATCTGCGCCCCCAGGGCGACGGACTGTCCACCGCGGTCCTGAGCAGCGGCTTCGGCATGGCGGCGGCGCGGATCGGCCTGCCTGCCTGAGCCGGGCGGGTGACGGCGGGGGCGGTCCGCTCGCCCGCCCCCGCCGCAACACGCCCGCCCCAGGCGTGTGCTCGGCCACCAGCCCGGCGGCCACCAGCTCCGTGACCCGGGTCCCGCCCAGGTAGCAGGCCGCCAGCTCCCGTACGTCCAGGGTCAGGTCGAGGGCCGCGGACGTCCACCATGATCATGAGACTAATCGGCCATCGCGGACCGCTCGCACCATAGTGGCCTGATCCGTACGAACTCAGGATTCGTCGGCTTGGATCGAACCGGTCGTCCGGCCGCCGGAGTCGGCCACGAAGCAGGTGATTTCCCGGTCGCCCGAGTCCCAGGTGCCGGACGTCGGCGCGTAGTAGTACACCTCCATCGTGTCCGGGAGTTTCGCTCCGGGGCCCGCGTAGTCGTCGAGCGCCTTGACCGGGCACTCCTTCTCGGCAATCGAGACGATCTTCTGCTCGCCCGGGAACGACCCCTCCGGCAGGGTGATGACCGCGAAGGCCTCCGACTGGTGCGGTTCGTCGCAGGAGACGATGTCCACCGACGAGGGAGCAGGGGACCCCTTGTCCGTCTTGTAGTCCTTCAGATTCACACTGGTGTTGAAGCAGTCCCCCACTTCGATGTCAGTGGTGTCGTCGAAGGCCGGGGCGCCGTGGGCCGCGCCGGCCCCGGAGACTCCGAGGAACAGCGCGAACGCGAGGGCCGCGGCGTGTGCGGCGCCGGCACGGAAGGATCGTGGTGGGCGGGCCAGTCTGGACATGCGCGCGACTCTCCTTGGACGGGACGCGAGACGCGATGGTCGTTCCCCCTTCCCACGCTACTCCCCGGCGGCCGCGCCGGCCCGGCGGGCGGCGGGCCCGCTCCAGTCCGCCGGGACGTGGCCGAGGCGGACCCGCTGGGGGTGGTCGCCGACGGGGACGGAGACCCGTTTGGCGCCGGTCGCGAAGTCGATGGCGGTGACCCGGTCGGCGCCGCTCTCGGAGATGACGCAGCCCTTGCCGTCGCCGTCGACGGTGGCCCAGTAGGGCTTGGAGGCCGGGACCAGCGGGCCCTCGGCGAGGGTGGCCCGGTCCACGACGGTGGCGTAGTCGTCCATGGTGCCGGCGACGCAGAGCTTGCTGCCGTCGGGGCTCACGGACAGGCCGTGGTGGCGGGAGTCGTTGACCCAGGTGGTGCGGTCGGTGCTGGTGGCGGGGTTCTCGGGGAGGGTCTTGACCCGGGTGATCCGGTCGGCGGCGACGTCGTACTCGACGAGGCCGTTGAAGAAGGAGACCTGGAAGTAGAGCCTGGACTCGTCGGGGGTGAAGACCATGGGGCGGACGGCGTCGGAGAGGTCGTTGCGGCCGAAGGCGTCCAGCCGTTCGCGCATGTCGACGGTCCGGACCGTGCGGAAGGTCTGCGCGTCGACGACGCTGAGCTTGCGGTCGCCCTTCGTCCAGTCCATCCAGGGCGCGTCGAGGGCGGAAGTGACGTCCCCGATGGAGCTGTTCCACAGGAGGCGGCCGCCCTGGGTGAAGGTGTTCTCGTGCGGCTTGTCGCCGGTGGCGAAGGAGCCGACCTGCCGGCCGGTGGCGATGTCGAGGACGTGCACGGTGTTCGCGGTGGAGGCGGAGACGGCCACCCGGGTGCCGTCGGGCGAGACGGCCATGTGGTCGGAGCGGTAACCGGCCACCGGGAAGCGCCAGTTGATCCGTCCGGAGCGCAGGTCGACGGAGACCACGTCGGCGAAGCTGGGGCGCGAGACGACCACCGCGGTGCCGTCGGGGGTGGTGTACATGTCGTCGACGAACTGGTCGTGGCCCTCCCCCGCCGTGGCCCGGATGCCGAGGAAGAAGCCGAGCTTCACGGGGTTGAGCCAGATCTCCCGGAGCCGTTCCTCCTTGTCGGGGATCACGTTGATCCGGCCGATCCGGGCGAGGTCGCCGGTGGAGGCGAGGACATCGGCGGTGCCCTCCCAGTTGTTGCCGACGAAGAGCACCTCGCGCAGTCCGGCGGCCGTGGGCGGCGCCGCCGGGGAGGACGCGGCGGCGGCCGGGGCGAGGCCGGCCGCGAGGCCCGCCAGTGCCAGGGCGCACGCCAGGCGGAGGCTGCGGGCGGGGATGCGCGAGGAGGTGCGACCGTACCGGGACATCCGCTCAACTCCGTTGCGGCGAGGCGTCGTTACCGGGCGGTAAAGTAAGCGGGACGGCGAGAAGGCGCAACCCTTCGGGCTGCGCCTTCTGTCATCGGGCCGACGGGGCGCCGCCTCAGGCGACGGAGCCGATCCGGCCGATCACGGTGTTCGAGGAGTCCCGGTGGATCGGGATGTGCGCGCCGGTCAGGGCCGCCCCGCTGCCGCCGCGGCGGTTCGCGACGATCTCGGCGGCGATGGACAGCGCGGTCTCCTCCGGGGAGCGGGCGCCGAGGTCCAGGCCGATCGGGGAGCGCAGCCGGGCCAGTTCGAGCTCGGTCACGCCGACGTCGCGCAGCCGCTTGTTGCGGTCCTCGTGCGTGCGGCGGGAGCCCATGGCTCCGACGTAGGCGACGGGGAGCTTGAGGGCCAGTTCGAGGAGCGGGACGTCGAACTTGGCGTCGTGGGTGAGGACGCACAGGACGGTACGGGCGTCGACGCCGCCGGACTCGGCCTCGGCCTCCAGGTAGCGGTGGGGCCAGTCGACCACGATCTCGTCCGCCTCGGGGAAACGCTTCTTCGTGGCGAACACGGGCCGGGCGTCGCACAGCGTCACGTGGTAGCCGAGGAACTTGCCGATCCGGACCAGGGCGGAGGCGAAGTCGATGGCGCCGAAGACGATCATGCGCGGCGGCGGGACGCTGGACTCGACCAGGACCTTGAGCGGCTCTCCGCAGAGCCGGCCGTCGGCGCCGATCTCCAGGACGCCGGTCCTGCCGGCGTCGAGCATGGCGTGGGCCTCTTCGGCGATGGTGCGGTCCAGCTCGGGGTGGCCGCCGAAGCCGCCCTCGAAGGAGCCGTCGCCGAGGACGACCACAGCGCGGCCCTTCAGCTCGGCCGGGCCCTCGGCTATCCGGGCCAGGGCGGCGGCCTCGCCCTGGGAGGCGGCGCGCAGGGCGGTGGCCAGGGCCTCGCGCTGCGGGGAGCCCACGGGCACCGGGGTGACCAGGATGTCGATGATCCCGCCGCAGGTCAGGCCCACGGCGAAGGCGTCGTCGTCGCTGTAGCCGAAGCGCTCCTGGACGGTCTCGCCGTCTTCGAGCGCCTGCCGGCACAGCTCGTACACCGCACCCTCCACGCATCCGCCGGACACCGAGCCGATGGCCGTGCCCTCGCCGTCGACGGCGAGGGCGGCTCCGGGCTGCCGGGGTGCGCTGCCGCCGACCGCCACCACGGTGGCGACGGCGAAGTCACGTCCCTGCTCGACCCACCGGTTCAGTTCTTCGGCGATGTCCAGCATGTGCGGCCTCCTCGGAGAGGTTCGGTTTCCAGTATGGGATGCGTGAAGGGTGGTGACCCGTCCGGCACCGGGCCGCGGGGGCCCGGTGCCGGACGGGTCCGGTACCGATCTTCGCCGGACTACTTGACGCCGAGCCACGCCTCGATGGGGTGGAGCGCGAAGAAGATCACGAAGATGACGGTGAGCGCCCACATGAAGGCACCGATTTCGCGGGCCTTGCCCTGCGCGACCTTGATGGCCACGTAGGAGAGCACACCGGCGGCGACACCGGGGGTGATCGAGTACGTGAACGGCATGATCACGACGGTCAGGAAGACCGGGATCGCGGTCGCGGCGTCGGCCCAGTCCACGTGGCGGGCGTTCTGCATCATCATGGCGCCGATGACGACCAGGGCCGCGGAGGCGACCTCACCCGGGACGATCTGGGTGATCGGGGTGAAGAAGAGGCAGGCGGCGAAGAGCAGACCGCTGACGACGGAGGCGAGGCCTGTGCGGGCACCCTCACCGACGCCGGTGGCGGACTCGACGAAGACCGTCTGGCCGGAGCCGCCGGCGATGCCGCCGATGGCGCCACCGGCACCGTCGATGAACAGCGCCTTGGACAGGCCCGGCATGCGGCCCTGGTCGTCGGCCAGCTTGGCCTCGGTGCCGACGCCGATGATGGTGGCCATGGCGTCGAAGAAGCCGGCGAGCACGAGGGTGAAGACGATCATGCCGACGGTCATGACGCCGACGTCGCCCCAGCCGCCGAACTCGACCTTGCCGAAGAGCGAGAAGTCGGGCATGGAGATCGCGGAACCGTCGAGGACCGGCGGACCGTTCTTCCAGGCCTTCGGGTCGATGTCGACGACGGCGTTGACGATCGCCGCGATGACGGTGCCGCCGACGATGCCGATCAGGATCGCGCCCGGGACCTTGCGGGCCTGGAGCATGAAGATCGCCAGCAGGGTGACGCAGAAGATCAGGACCGGCCAGCCGGCGAGCTCGCCGACCGAACCGAGCTGGACCGGAGGACCGAACTCGGGGCCCTTGCCGACGAAGCCGGCCTTCACGAGACCGATCAGGGCGACGAACATGCCGATGCCCATGGTGATCGCGTGCTTGAGCGCGAGCGGGATCGCGTTCATGATCATCTCGCGGAGGCCGGTGACGACCAGGAGACAGATCACGACGCCGTACATCACGCACATGCCCATGGCCTGCGGCCAGGTCATCTGCGGGGCGACCTGCGAGGACAGGACGCCGGAGACGGACAGGCCGGCGGCGAGGACCAGCGGGACCTTGCCGATGAAGCCCATCAGGAGGGTGGTCGCGGCCGCGGCGAACGCGGTGGCCGTGATCAGGGCCTTCTGGCTCATCGTGTCTCCGGCGACGTCCTTGCCGGAGAGGATCAGCGGGTTGAGCAGGAGGATGTACGCCATCGCCATGAAGGTCGTGACGCCGCCACGAATCTCGGTGCCGACGCTCGACCCTCTATGGGTGATGTGAAAGTAACGGTCGAGCCAAGAACTGCCGGCCGGGCGGGGAGAGCTTTCTTCCGGCTCTTCTTCGGTGGTCTTGGACTCCACAGACGACTGGGTCATGGTGCCTAACTCCCAAGGTTCAAAGGGGCACCCGCATAAAGATTGGAGACGCGGGATTTGGGAAACTGCGTTGGCTGCACGACCCGGGGTGACGGCCCGAGGCGACGCGAATGTGCACTGCGTGTACTGCGGGTAGCTGCGGGGGTGACCGCTGGTACTACGTGGGGGGTTTTGCAGGGGTACTGCGGGTGAAGCTGACCGCGAGCGGTGCGGTTACTTCGGTGCTCCGGGCGGTGCGGGCGGCAAGTGTGACGTTCCCGTGCCGCACCGCCCGGAGAGTCTGAGGGGGTCCGGGGACCTGACGGCCCCCGGACCGCCGTCCCTAGAGGGTCCCGGTGAGGGCTTCCGGACGGATCGGCGTCTTGTTCAGTTCCAGACCGGTGGCCGCCCGGATGGCCGCGAGGACGGCCGGGGTGGACGACAGGGTCGGGGCCTCGCCCAGACCGCGAAGGCCGTACGGCGCGTTCGGGTCGGCGAGCTCCAGGACGTCGACCGGGATGGTCGGGGTGTCGAGGATGGTCGGGATCAGGTAGTCCGTGAAGGAGGGGTTGCGCACCTTCGCGGTCTTCGGGTCCACGATGATCTCTTCCATGACCGCCACGCCGAGACCCTGGGTGGTACCACCCTGGATCTGGCCCACCACGGAGAGCATGTTGAGCGCCTTGCCGACGTCCTGCGCGGTCGCCAGCTCGACGACCTTGACCAGGCCGAGCTCGGTGTCCACCTCGACGACCGCGCGGTGCGCGGCGAAGGTGTACTGGACGTGGCCGTCGCCCTGGCCGGTGACCAGGTCGAACGCCACGGTCGGACGGTGACGGAACTCGAGTTCGAGGTCGATGGCCTCGTTCTCCAGGATGTCGGCGATGTCCGCGAGGACCTCACCGCCGTCCGTGACGACCTTGCCGCCCTCCAGGAGGAGCTCCGCGTGGGCCCACGCCGGGTGGTACGAGCCGTTCTTGCGGCGGCCCATCTCCAGCAGCGCCTCGCGCACGGCCTCACAGGTGTTCTTCACGGCGCCACCGGTCATGTACGTCTGCCGCGAGGCGGACGTGGAACCGGCGGAGCCGACCTGCGTGTCGGCCGGGTGGATGGTCACCTGCGTGACGCCCAGCTCGGTACGGGCGATCTGCGCGTGGACGGTGACACCGCCCTGGCCGACCTCCGCCATGGCCGTGTGGACCATCGCGACGGGCTCGCCGTTGATGACCTCCAGGCGCACGCGGGCGGTGGAGTAGTCGTCGAAGCCCTCGGAGAAGCCGACGTTCTTGATGCCGACCGCGTAGCCGACGCCGCGGACGACGCCCTCGCCGTGCGTGGTGTTCGACAGACCGCCCGGCAGCGCGCGGAGGTCCGCGGCCTCGCCGGCGGTCTCCCACTGGCGCTCCGGCGGCAGCGGACGGGCCTTGACCCGGCGCAGCAGCTCGGCGACCGGGGCCGGGGAGTCCACGACCTGGCCGGTGGGCATGATCGTGCCCATCTCCATGGCGTTCAGCTGGCGGAACTCGACCGGGTCCATGCCCAGCTTCGCCGCGAGCTTGTCCATCTGGGCCTCGTACGCGAAGCAGGCCTGGACGGCGCCGAAGCCGCGCATCGCGCCACAGGGCGGGTTGTTCGTGTAGAGCGCGATCGCCTCGATGTCCACGTCGTCGATGACGTACGGGCCCACCGAGAGGGAGGAGGCGTTGCCGACGACGGCCGGGGAGGCCGAGGCGTAGGCACCGCCGTCGAGCACGATCTTGCACTTCATGTGCGTGATCTTGCCGTCCTTGGTGGCGCCGTGCTCGTACCAGAGCTTCGCCGGGTGGCGGTGCACGTGGCCGAAGAAGGACTCGAAGCGGTTGTAGACGATCTTGACGGGCTTGTTCGTGGCCAGGGCCAGGAGGCAGGCGTGGATCTGCATCGAGATGTCCTCGCGGCCGCCGAAGGCACCGCCGACGCCGGAGAGCGTCATGCGCACCTTCTCCTCGGGCAGGCCGAGGACGGGGGCGATCTGCTTGAGGTCCGAGTGCAGCCACTGCGTGGCGACGTAGAGGTCGACGCCGCCGTCCTCGGAGGGCACGGCGAGGCCGGACTCCGGGCCGAGGAAGGCCTGGTCCTGCATGCCGAAGGTGTACTCGCCCTCGACGATCACGTCGGCCCGCTTGCGGGCCTCCTCCACGTTGCCGCGGATGATCGGCTGGCGGTGCACGATGTTCGGGTGCGGGACGTGACCGGAGTGGTGGTCGTCGCGGCCCGGGTGGATCAGCGGCGCGTCGGCGGCGAGGGCGGAGGCCTCGTCCGTGACGAGCGGCAGCTCCTTGTACTCGATCTTGATCTTGGCGGCCGCGCGGCGGGCGGTCTCCGGGTGGTCGGCGGCCACGAGGGCGACCGGCTCGCCGTGGTGGCGTACGCGGCCGTTGGCCAGGACCGGGGTGTCCTGGATCTCCAGGCCGTAGTTCTTCATCTCGGCCGGCAGGTCGTCGTACGTCAGGACCGAGTAGACGCCCGGCATGGCCAGGGCCTCGGAGATGTCGATGGAGACGATCTCGGCGTGGGCGACGGTGCTGCGCAGGGTCTGGCCCCAGAGCATGTCCTCGTGCCACATGTCCGAGGAGTACGCGAACTCACCGGTGACCTTGAGGGTGCCGTCCGGGCGGAGCGTGGACTCGCCGATGCCGCCCTTGGTGTGCTTCTGGGTGACGTTCGTCGGCGTCCCGGAAGGCGTGGTGCGGGTGTTGGCCATGATCAGACAGCCTCTCCCTGACGGGCGGCCGCGAGGCGGACCGCGTCGAGGATCTTCTCGTAGCCCGTGCAGCGGCAGAGGTTGCCGGACAGGGCCTCACGGATGTCCTGGTCGGACGGGGACGAGTTGCTCTCCAGCAGCGCGTCGGCCTGCACCAGCAGACCCGGGGTGCAGAAACCGCACTGGACGGCGCCGGCGTCGATGAACGCCTGCTGGATGTTGGAGAGCTCCACGCCCTCACCGGTCTGGGAGTCGGTGCCCTTGGCGGACCACTGCTTGGCCTCGTCCGTGGACACGCCCTTGCCGCCGCCGCACGCGCCGGTGCCGCAGCCGTGGCCGTGCTCCTCGCGCTGCTTGGCGAAGTCGGCCAGACCCTCGACGGTCACGACGTCGCGGCCCTCGACCTGACCGGCCGCGACCAGGCAGGAACAGACCGGCACGCCGTCGAGGCGGACGGTGCAGGAACCGCACTCGCCCTGCTCACAGGCGTTCTTCGAACCCGGCAGGCCCAGGCGCTCGCGCAGGACGTACAGGAGGGACTCGCCCTCCCAGACGTCGTCGGCTTCCTGCGGACGGCCGTTGACAGTGAAATTGACGCGCATGATTACGCAGCCCCTTCAAGCGAGCGGCCGTTGGTGCCGCGGTACTGCTCCCAGGTCCAGACGAGCTGGCGGCGAGCGAGGATGCCAACCGCGTGACGGCGGTACTTCGCCGTGCCACGGACGTCGTCGATCGGGTTGCACGCGGCGGACGCGAGCTCACCGAACTGCTTGGCGATCGACGGGGTGATGACCTTGCCGTTGTCCCAGAAACCGCCCTCTTCGAGCGCGGCGTTCAGGAACTCCTCGGCGGCCTTCGCCCGGACCGGGGTCGGGGCGGCGGAGCCGATGCCCGTGCGCACGGTGCGGGTGTCGGGGTGCAGCGCGAGGCCGAAGCCGCACACGGCGATGACCATCGCGTTGCGGGTGCCGACCTTCGAGTACTGCTGGGGGCCCGTGGCGTTCTTGATGTGGACCGACTTGATCAGCTCGTCGGCGGCGAGCGCGTTGCGCTTCACGCCGGTGTAGAACTCGTCGATCGGGATCATGCGGGAGCCGCGTACGGACTCCACCTCGACCTCGCAGCCGGCGGCCAGCAGGGCCGGGTGGGAGTCACCGGCGGGGGAGGCGCAACCGAGGTTGCCGCCGACACCGCCGCGGTTGCGGATCTGCGGGGACGCGACCGTGTGCGAGGCGAGCGCGAGACCCGGCAGCGTCGCGCGCAGGTTCTCCATGATCTGGGTGTACGGAACGGAGGCACCCAGCTTGGTGACCTCCTCGCCGACCTCCCACTCCCGCAGCAGCTCGATGCGGTTGAGGTCCAGGAGGTATTCCGGACGGCGGTGGTCGAAGTTGATCTCGACCATGATGTCGGTGCCACCCGCAATCGGCACAGCTGTGGGGTACTCGGCCTTGGCGGCGAGTGCCTCCTCCCAGCTGGCGGGGCGAAGGAAGTCCATGTGCGGCTCTCTTCTTCTTAGTCGGGCCGTTCACTTCAAGCCAGGAGGCCTAGGGGCCCTCGACTGGTCGTTCACGTGCTGTTAACGCGGTGTGGAGCCAGTACACAAGCCCCACGTCCCGGGGTGCAGTCACCGAAACCATGAAGGAGTTGGCTGGGGGCCTCCCTCGTCTTGTAGATTCGTATGAAAGGCAGGATGCGACGACCTGCCCGATTTCCAACGGCAACATTCGAGACAGATCGGCGGCGACATCATGCGGCTGCGCGCACTGCTGGAAACCGAGGCGCTGGGGCTGCGGCTGCTGGGCGGCGAGGAAGAACTCGACCGGACGGTCCGCGGGGTCATGACGACCGACCTGAGGGATCCCAGCCGATACCTCTCCGGAGGAGAACTCGTCCTCACCGGCCTGGCATGGCGAAGAAATTCAGCCGACTCCGAGCCGTTCGTACGAATCCTTGCGAGCGCCGGAGTGGCCGGCCTCGCGGCGGGCGAGGCCGAGCTCGGGGACATCCCCGATGATCTGGTTTCAGCCTGTCGGCGCAACCGGCTCCCACTGTTCGCCGTGAACGAGGACGTTGCATTCGCCACCATCACGGAGTACGTGGTGCGGCAGGTCTCCGGCGAGCGCGCGGGCGACCTCGCGGCCGTCGTCGACCGCCACCGGCGGCTGATGACCTCGGGGCCGGCGGGTGGTGGACCCGATGTGGTGCTGGATCTGCTCACCACGGACCTCGATCTGCGGGCCTGGGTGCTCTCCCCCACCGGGCGGCAGATCGCCGGGGCGGGCGAGCCCCTGGCCCCGGGCATCTGCGCGACGCTGGCGAGCGAACACCTTGCGGCGGTCCGGACCGGCCGCAGGGGCCCGCACCGGCTGTCCATCCAGGGTATTACCTACTCCCTCTTCCCGATCAGGGGAGCGGGCCGCGGCCAGGCCCCCGGGGGCCGTGACGTGCGCGAGAGCGTGCTGTCCGACTGGCTGCTGGCCGTCGAGGCGGACGCGGGCGACTGGCCGGCCGAGCGGCTCGACCTGCTCCAGGGGGTCACCCAGCTGATCGCCGTCGAGCGGGACCGCCGCGACGCGGCCCGTACGGTGCGGCGCCGGCTGGCGCAGGAGGTGCTGGAGCTGGTCCAGACGGGCGCCCCGCCCGCCGAGATCGCCGCCCGCCTGCGGGTGGCCGCCCCGGTGCTGCTGCCCGGGCTGGGCACCGCCCCGCACTGGCAGGTCGTGGTGGCGCGGGTGGACTGGGAGGGCGGGGACATCCCCGGCGGACCCGTGGCCCAGTCGCTGCTGGAGGAGATCCTGGTCGACCCGTCGCTGTCCGGTCCGGAGCCGTCCGACCGGATCGCGGTGGCCCACGCGGGTGACGAGGCGATCGCCCTCGTGCCGCTGCCCGCCCTCTCCGCCGACCCCGGCGAGGACAAGGGCCCGGACGCCGCCCTGCACGCCGACGCGCTGCTGGCCACCGTACGCGAGCCCCTGGCGGCCGGTCTGGCCGACGACGGCCGGCTCACGCTGGGCGTCAGCGCGGCCGTGCACTCCGCCGAGGGGCTGCGCGGGGCGCTGGAGGAGGCCCGGCACGCCCGCCGGGTCGCCGCCGCCCGCCCGGGCCGGGTCTGCGCCGCCGGCCACCACGAGCTCGCCTCGCACGTGCTGCTGCTGCCGTTCGTCCCGGACGACGTGCGCCGCGCCTTCACGGCCCGGCTGCTGGACCCGCTGCGGGACTACGACCGCCGGCACCGGGCCGAGCTGATCCCGACCCTGGAGGCGTTCCTCGACTGCGACGGCTCCTGGACCCGCTGCGCGACGCGGCTGCACCTGCACGTCAACACGCTGCGTTACCGGGTCGGGCGAATCGAGCAGCTGACGGGGCGCGACCTCTCCCGCCTGGAGGACAAGCTGGACTTCTTCCTGGCACTGCGCATGAGCTGACGAAATCCTCCCCGAGGGCCCGCACCGGGGCGGCTGACGAACCGTCCGGACTTTGTGAAAGAGTTCACCCGACCCCTTGGCCGAGGCAGCCGATCCGTGCTCTCATTTCGCCCCAGGGCTCAACGACGTGCTGCTTGGTTGCTTCGGGGAGGGCAATGTGGCGGATACCGCCATGTCCGGTGCGGGATCGACGGGGGGCGACGACCCCCTCCAGCGGGCGATATGGCGGCTGCGCTCGCGCGGCTGTTGGACGGATGCGGCGGCCCTGCTGACGCCGCACGCGCACGAGGCCGGGGCGGCGGTCCAGCGGACCGCGCTCCTGGTGGAACGGTGCCTGTTCACCGGGCAGGGATGGAGCGAGGCGGAGGACGCGCTGCGGGTGGCGGAGGCCACGGCCCGCGACGACGACGAGCGCGGGGCGGCCGCCTGCGAGCGGGGCCAGCTGGCCTACGCCGCGACCGTGCTCGGCGTACGGGACAGGGCGGACGAGGCCCGCTCGGCGCTCGGCCGGGCGGCGGCCCTGCTGTCCCCGGGGTCGCGGACCCGCCCGCTGCTGGACTTCCGGCGGGGCCTGGTCGCCGAACACCTGGCGGACGCCCCGCAGGCGGCCCGGCCGGCCTACCACCGCGCCCACGCCGGGGCGGCGGCGCACGGGGACACGCTGCTGCTGTCCTTCACCTGGCGCCATCTGGCCGCGCTGTCGCTGCGGGACGGGGAGGTGGCCGAGGCACGCAAGGGGTTCGCGGAGTCCCTGCGGATCCGGGAGGACCTGGGCTTCCTGGTGGGCACGGCGCCGGCCCTCGCGGCCCTGGCGGAGGCCGAGCCGGAACCGGAGGCCTCGCGGCTCCGCGCGGAGGCCCGCCGCCTGTTCCACCTGCTGGGCGGCATCCCCACCTGGATGGCGGACCAACTCCAGCCGGCCGGGCCCTGACCCCCCGCTGCGGCTACGCGCCCGCGAAGTGTTCGCGGACCAGGGATTCGACCACCGGGAGGTCCCGGGCGATCAGTGCCTCCAGCAGGGCCGAGTGCTCGGCCGCGTCGGCCACCAGATCGGCCCGGCGCACCCGCGGAGCCCCCGGCAGCGGCCACTGCGCCCGCCGGTGGAGCTCCTCGGCGATCTGCACCAGCTGGGCGTTGTCCCCCAGCGACAGCACCGCCCGGTGGAAGGCCCGGTCCGCGTCCGCGTACGCCGGCACGTCCCCGGCGGCCGCCGCCTCGGCCGTGGCGTGGGCCGCCGGCCGCAGGGTCTCCCAGGTGTCGGCGGGCACCGAGCGGGCCAGCCGGAGCATCACCGGCACCTCGATCAGGGCCCGTACCTCGGCCAGCTCGGCCAGGCTCCGGGCGGTCCGGGTCAGCACCCGGAAGCCCCGGTTGGGCAGGCACTCCACCGCCCCCTCCAGCGCCAGCTGCTGCATCGCCTCGCGGACGGGGGTCGCGGAGACCCCGAAGCGCAGGCCGAGCACCGGGCCGGAGTAGATCTCCCCCGGCGCGAGGTCCCCGTCGACCAGCGCCGCGCGCAGCGCGTCGAGGACCTGCCCGCGCACCGAATGCCGCAGCACCTTCTGGGCCGGTACCAGCGGCCCGGCCGGCACCAACCGCTCCGGTTCCGTCGGTACGGACTGTTCCACCCCCAGGGCATGGGCCGCTTCGCGCACTCGGTCCTCCTCCGGGTCTCGACCGGTTCCGAGGATAGGTGACGGCCCCGGGGCGCGGCCGGGGACGAGGCGCGCATCACCGGGCACGGGCGGCGGAGGACACCCGGAGCAACCCTTTCGGCCGAGCGCGTGCGGACGGATCACCGGAGATCAGATAAGGTTAGGCTAACCTTGCCAACAACGCGTGATTCGGTGGTCCGTCATGACCGGCTCGGCAACCCCCGTCCCGATCCCGCCCGCACCCGCCCCGGCCGGCTCTCCGGTGGCGCGTGCGTACGAGCGCCTGACGGCCGCCCACCCCGGCCTGCGGATCCGCGAGCACGGCGCGCACGAACCCCTCCCTCGCGGTGCGGGATGGGTCGGCGCGCACGAACTCGCGGCGGGCGGCGAGGCGCTGGACGCCCATCTCGCCTGGGACGCGGCCCAGGTGGTACGGGACTACGGGCGCCCGGCACGGCCCGACGTGACGGCGGGCTTCGGCCTGCACCGGTACGCCTGGCCTGCCTGCCTGCTGATCACGGTCCCGTGGTTCCTGGAGCGCAGGGTGCCCCGGCTGCCGGTGGACCGGGTGGCCTTCCACCGGACCGAGGGGCGGATGGCCGTACGCGTCGAGGAGTTCGCCTGCCTTCCGGACGACCCCGCGGCCGCCCTCCCCGGGGCGCGGACCGTGGCCGGCGAGGAGGTGCTGCGCGAGGAGTTGCGGGCGGCGGTGGCCGAGCACCTCGGACCGCTGCTGGAGGGGTTCCGCCCGCGGATGCGGCGCGGCCCGCGCGCCCTGTGGGCGATGGCCGCCGACGAGATCGTCGAGGGCCTCTGGTACCTCGGGAGCCTGCTCGGCGAGGAGCGGCGGGCGGTGCGCGAGCTGGAGCTGCTCCTGCCCGGCGCCCTCGCCCCCTACACGGCGGGCGCGGGCTTCCGTACGCTCACCGGCCCCGGCGGGGCGGAGCTGACCACCCGGGACCGGGCCGGCTGCTGCTTCTTCTACACGGTCCGCCCGGAGGACACCTGCACGACCTGCCCCCGTACCCGCGACGCGGAGAGGGTCGCCCGGCTGACGGCTCCGGCCGGATGAACCCACCCCGCCGGATGAAGCGGATTCGAACTCAACTCGTCATCTCCGAGCAGGAGTTCGAGCCACAACACCCTATCCGACGGGACCCGCCCCCCGATGGCGTCCACTTGACCCGAAACCCACGTGCACCACGGACCGGCTGCGCCACTATGGCGCCCGGAACGCCGCATACGCGAGGCAAGGGACAACCGCATGAGACTGACCGACATATCGCTGGACTGGCTGCTGCCCGGCAGCCTGTTGATCCTGGGCGTGCTTGCGGCAGTGGCGGTGCTGGCCCGGGGCAAGCGTGAGGGCGACAAGGCCGCGGCCGACGACAGCTGGGAACGCAGCGAGGAGCGGCGGCGGCGCAAGGAGGCCGTCTACGGGACCGCCTCGTACGTCCTGCTCTTCTGCTGTGCGGCGGTGGCCGCCGCGCTCTCCTTCCACGGACTGGTCGGCTTCGGCCGGCAGAACCTGAACCTCTCCGGGGGCTGGGAGTACCTGGTCCCCTTCGGCCTCGACGGCGCCGCCATGTTCTGCTCGGTGCTCGCCGTCCGCGAGGCCAGCCACGGCGACGCGGCCCTGGGCTCCCGGATGCTGGTCTGGCTGTTCGCCGGCGCGGCCGCCTGGTTCAACTGGGTGCACGCGCCCCGGGGTTCGGGCCACGACGGCGCCCCGCAGTTCTTCGCCGGGATGTCGCTCTCGGCGGCCGTGCTCTTCGACCGGGCCCTCAAGCAGACCCGCCGGGCGGCGCTGCGCGAGCAGGGCCTGATCCCGCGGCCGCTGCCGCAGATCCGCATGGTCCGCTGGCTGCGGGCCCCCCGCGAGACCTTCGGCGCCTGGTCGCTGATGCTGCTGGAGGGCGTCCGCACCCTCGACGAGGCGGTCGACGAGGTGCGCGAGGACAAGAAGGAGAGGGAGCAGGACCGGCACCGCAGGCGGGAGCAGCACCGTCTGGACCGCGCCCGCATCAAGGCGCTGGGCCGGCAGAACAGGGCGTTCGGGCGGGCCCGGGCGCGTCAGGTCGACCTGCCGGGGCTGACCCCCGGGACGGGCTCCGCGCCGGTCGGCGCGGAGCCGGCCATATCGGAACCGGGACAGCTGCCCTTGCGACGAAGGCCCTCCCTGCAGGCCGTGAACGGAACCGAGTCCGCTGACCCGGCCGGTCCCCGGACGGTGGACCTCACCGCCGAGGACGACACCCAGACGATCCCCCGGCTCGACTCACTGGAGCGCAAACTGAAGGACCTGGAGCAGCAGTTCGGCTAGCCGGACGGCCGCGCACGCCTCAGCGGGGCAGCCCTCGGGCGGCCCCGCTGTCGCATGCCGCGGGCCCCCGCGCCGTCACCCGGCGTCCTCCAGCTCGAACCAGACGACCTTGCCACTGCCCAGCGCCAGCGGGTCCACGCCCCAGACGTCGGCGAGCGCCTCCACCAGGACCAGCCCCCGTCCGTGCGTACCGTCGTCGGCGGACGGTACGTACGGCCTGGGCCGGCGGGCGGCTCCGTCGCGGACCTCGACCCGTAAGCGGGCGTCCTTGACGCTCGCGGACACCTCGGCACCCCCTTCCGTGTGGACGAGGGCATTGGTGACGAGTTCGGTGACCAGCAGTTCGGCGACCCCGGCCGTCTCGGCCCCGCAGCGGTGGCGGAGCAGCTCCCGGAGGTCCCTGCGGACCTCGGCGACCGCCTTGAGGTCGGCCCGGCGCACACTGCGCGTCATCTCCGCCTGGTCCTGCGACGGTTCACGCGGCACGGGCCGCCCTCTCCGCCACGGCTTCCCGGTCTTCGCCCCCACGCGCACGGCGATGTACCTCCCCGTATTCCGGTGCCCGCTTCTCGAACAGGCCTACGGAATGCATGCCCCCGGGGCGGATTCGCACGCATGCCGGCTCAAGGCCCGAACGCGTCAGGGGGGTTGGATCGAGCCATCCGGATGACCCGGGGCGGCCCGCCGCCCGGCCCGGTCCCTTCGGTGCATCGTGCGAATCCGGTCACCGCCGCGGCCCCGTTCCCCGGCGGAACCGACAGCGCACGCGGGCCGTTCACCCCCTGGACCGGAGCGGACCCTTGCGGCGCGCGGCGGATTGCGGTTCAGGGCTCCGTGCGGGGTGAGGCCGGAAACCGGCCCGCCCGACTCGGCCCGATCAGTGCCGTCTTGCCGAAGAGGTCCCTTTCGACGGGCGGGCCGTACTGCACCGGGGTGAGGAAATCTCCTCACGGCATCGAAAAATCGCCATCAACCGCCCTCCGCGCCCTTGACGGTCCCGCGTCACGCCTCCCAGACCGC
Organism: Streptomyces sp. NPDC029216; assembly: GCF_040648015.1. Classification (NCBI taxonomy): domain Bacteria; kingdom Bacillati; phylum Actinomycetota; class Actinomycetes; order Kitasatosporales; family Streptomycetaceae; genus Streptomyces; species Streptomyces sp. NPDC029216. The sequence goes on from NZ_JBEZWL010000029.1 coordinate 62,197, forward strand.
GGCGGCCGTCCGGTCGTCGGCGTAGCCCTTGACGCGCAGCTGGGTGTCCGCGAGGAAGGCCGCCAGGCCCGGCGCCTCCCCCGTGGACCAGCGGGAGGCGAGCTCGGCCGGCAGCAGGCTCTCCTCGCGCATGGGGTCCGCGAGGCCGCCGGAGCACAGCAGCAGGGTGTCACCCGGGCGGGCCGCGGAGGCACGGAACCGGAAGCCGGTGGGCCCGCCGGCGTCCTCCTCCAGGTCCTGCCAGCGGCCCGCGCGGAGCCGGAAGACCCCGCCCGCGCCGGCGCCGAAGCAGATCCGGTGGGTGCACCGCGGGTCCAGGGGCAGCAGCAGCCCGCGCAGCCCGGCCGTGTAGGCCTCCTGGTCGAGCCCGAGCTCGGCGGCGCGGGCCCGCAGCCGCCCGTACCCCCGGTCGGTGAGCCGCTGGAGGCCCGAGAGCAGGGCCTCGCGGCGGCCCGCCCGGATGTCCTCGGCGAGCCGCTCCCGGCTGCGCCCGACGGCCGCCGCCACGGAGCGCCCCAGTTCGGCGGCGGCCTCGCGGGCGCCGGGGGCGGCCCGGTCGCCGCCGGCCAGGACCACCAGCACCAGGGCGTCGTCCCCGCTGCCGAAGCGGGCGGTGAGCAGGAAGTCCCGGCGGGCGTCGCCCCGGTAGCGGGCGGAGTCCCCGCGCAGGGAGGCGGCGCGCAGGGTGTACGTCCCGTAGCGGGCCCCCTCCAGGACGGTGTCGGGGGTGAGGTAGTCCAGCGCGGCCGGGTCGGCGGCGGGGAGCGCCCCCGGCTCGGCGGCGTAGGTGGGCGCCCGGTCGCCGAGGTGGCTGACGGTCGGCCGCCCGGGCGGTGCGTACGGCTCGGCCAGGGGCTCCGGCCGGGGCTCGCGCTCCGGCTCCGGCCGGGTGACGGGCGGGGGCGGCGGGGCGGCCCGCGGTGG